>CATJNN010000225.1 GCA_949742185.1 uncultured Clostridia bacterium
AAGTGTTGAAAATAGAAAGAAATTGTATTATAATGAGGATAAATAAAGAACTTTAGAGACATCCTTTTACAAAAATCACCTTTTCAGTGTGTTAAAATATATAAGAGGTGATATGTGTGCAAGATGAAAATGATAAGAATTATACAAAAGATAAGGAGGGAAAGAAAATGGCAGCAATAAAACCAAACGTATTTGAGATTGCAGTAACGCAGGAGAACTATAATGAAGTGAGAAGGAAAATAAACGAGCCGCGAATAACAAAGTCTTTCCTTAATGAATGTATAAATGTGGCAAAAAGTTTAAGAAAGGAAAAAACTGATAAGTAATGCCCAAAGATTATATTGAGCCTTTAAATAAGGAGAATATATCTTTAAAGGAGAATTTTTGCACGGTGGAAAATGAGGATGAGTTTGATTATTTTAAAATATATTTAGATAATAATGGATTGCTGGATAATAAACAGGGTATTGCAAAAACATGGATATATATAATTGAAGATGATGATGGGAATAGAACTATGGCAGGCTTTTATGCTATTAGGTGTTCTTCATTAATTATGGATATAGGCAGTAAAGAAAAAATTGGCGAGCCGGCTATAGAGATTGTTGAGTTAGCGGTTCACAGGGATTACAGATATCAAGGTATAGGCACTAGAATGATGCAGGATATAATTGCTACAGCCTTTGAGTTGAAAGATAAGTATTTAGGGGTGAAGCATTTGGTTGTGTGTGCAAAAAAATCAGCGAAAGATTATTACAAAGATAAGTTCAAATTCAGCGAGTTACCGGGGCATAAGCAGATTCCGAGAAATGGCGATAATATAGAATGTATAGGGATGTCATTAAGTTTAAGATTGATGGATTAGAAATACAATAAAAAGGGCGATGTCGCCCTTTTTTGTTTTATCACCTCCTTTCCGATACAATTAGTTTCGGAAAGAAGGTGCAAATATGGCAAGAAAGAAATTGCGCGGTGAGAATGGCAGCGGAAGAAGGTATTTATACATGCCCGAAACCTGTACAAAACATTTGCCGAGATTTCGTATGAAAATGATTTGTCGGTAAATGCGCAGATGGTAACGGCTCTTACAGAATGGGCAGAAATGTATAAAGCCGAGAAATGAAGCAGGGCGGCAATGCCGCCCTATTTTTTTGTTCTTGTTTAGCGGTTTGTAAAATATCCTGCAGCACAAGTATATTTCCTGAAAAACCGTTTATGTTTGGCGTTAAAATATTTCTTACAGATTGATTATACAAAGTGCTGAAAATCCTATGTTATTTCAAAATATATAACAATTTTGTATAGTGTAACTCAACCGAAAAACAAAAGCAGAAAATTGAGCAGACTGCGCGGGCAATAATTGAGACAAGAGCCCTATATCCTGATTATAGTTTGGCGGATATGTATGGTGATAAAATATATAAAACCATATAATAATACCACCCCGTTTTAGGGGTGGTATTAATTATCTTCCAAGATAAGAAAAATGCATATAATCTTTAACACTGTTCCAGTTTCCGCCCCATGCCCAGCCGTATTTTACAAACGCGTGCATAACATCGCCGTCCGGAGTTATAGAGTATGGATTATCATACGGTTTCCAAAACGAGCCTATCTGTCTTCCCGAACGGTACAAACAGTAGTTTTCGTCCGGATTTATGTCTATGCATGTGCCGTAGCTGTGCTGCGAGACGCTTCCGGTTGCAGTTGAACGCCAGTTATAGCCGCCCGCAGATTTTATCGGGAACTGTTCCGGTCCATTATATATTTCTGTAAATATTGCGGAAACATCAGCCGCAAGATTTTTGTGGATTGTCAGCGTTGCTGAGGAGGAGTATTTTGTTCCGTCGCTTTTCATTTTCCACACGGGAACTGTTATGACTTGCATGTCTGCGTCTGCTTGTTCCTTTGACGTGTATACCTGAGGACCGCCGAAAATACGCGCGTATTTATCAGAAGAAAAACGCGTCTTTCCTGAAATACTCACAGGTACCTGAACTTCTTGTATCGTACCGTCGTCGCGCGTTATATATTGAGTTTCATATAATACGGGAAGCTCTGAAATACTGAATTTTATCCAAGATGTGTTTTTAACTACATTTGTATTTTTACGAAGCGCGGATACGCCGAGCATATATGTGCCGGACTGCAAATCCATAAGCTGCGTGCTGTATTCGCCGCTGACGCGCGCGCTGCACGCTGGCTGACCGTCGCGGTACAGCTCAAGACGGAAATCGGAATATAAATCCGACTGCCACGATACCGTAACGCTTTTTTCTGATAAGATTGCGTTAGGTATTGGCGAAAGCATAACGGGCGGCTTGGAATAGCCATATACTACCGTTACAGGTTCGCTCGTTAAAAGTTCGTCTCCGTCAGCCGCGCTTACAGTTATAATATAGTCCGCACCGTCGTCGAACAGAGACGATGGAAAGGTTAGCTCAGTCTGAGATGTGGTAATATATGAGTTAACGGCATACTCGTCGGTCTCAGTATTCAGCATCTGCACAAGATAACGGTTTGCCGCCGGAGCCTCGAGCGAAATTGTAATATCCTGTCCATATTCGTACACCTGCTCATTCGCAGGTGCTGCAATAACCGGCACGGTGTTTTCAACGGCTTCGGACGGCGTTTGCGCGCCGTCTAAATCGGCTGTTGTAATTTGACGTTCGCCGTGGATTGTGGTGTTCGGGTCTGAAATCAGCGCGGCAGATATGCCTTCAGCGGTAGATGTTATTCCAAGCCCCGTGTAACAATTATGCTTAACCAGTCCGTCAAAAATATTGCTGTATTCGCCTGAAAGAATCTTGGTTTCATAAAAGTCAAGAATATCATACGCCGTATCAGTCATGTGAATCATGCCTGAAGCGGCGATATATTGCGCGCCGCTGCTGTACGCGCGGGCAGTATTTGTCATTTCGCTGTTTTCTATCAATAACGGAAGCGATTTTTTTGCGCGGTATGAATTTATAATATCTATCAGACGGCTCTGAGAACATGCAAGTATTTCATCCGTTGACTCTGATTTTGTAGTTTCGGGAACATAATATACGCTGTCCAGAGTTCCGTCGGCGGCGAATATAAGTTTTGCTGCCGTTTGCTCGGTAACGTCGGATGATTTTTTTATGCCGTGGTATTCAAGATTTGCCGCATTTGAGAAAAACGCGCACACTTTTCCGCCTTCAATACCTATCATTATAAAGTTTTCGTAGTCTGCATTATATACATACCAGTCAAATCCGTATTCATCAGGGTCTATTCGATTCGGTGTTCCAAAACGGGCGAGCACGCCGGATACAGCTTCTCCGACAGAAACCGTGTTTACACCGACCGTGATGCTGTCCTTAGCCGAAAATTCATTTGAAATGTCTGTTGTAATCTGTTCTGCAACGCTGTTTGGAAGCGCGGCGTACGGATTTGCACGAGTTTGCGGCGCAACAGCTCCGTATTTCAAAAGAAACGCCATAGCCGCGCGATTTTGAGGGTCAATATATGTATTGTCATAGCAATCGCTGAGTATCGCTGAAATTTCTTCTTCTGTAAGCGAGAAGCTGGAGTCGTACGCTAAAACCGCGTTATATAAAAGGCGCGCGGAATCCTGCTTGCTTATTGCCGTACTATCGGCAAGCAAGCCGCTTTCATCTGCCGTTATGATGTTTAATTCCTGCGCCGCTTTTATTATATTTTCGTCTGCCGTTTTGCCCGAGAGCTGTTCATACAGGCGTACCGCACGCTCAACCATCTGCTCTTTTGTGATTTGTCCGTCTGCGGCTGTCTGAGCCGCCTGCCACGACGCCCGCGCCGTTTGGGTATACGGAGCTAAACTGCCCGCCGATACGCTTACGGTCAGCAAAGCAGCTATTATAATGGCTTTTTGTTTTCTATTCAACATGAGTATACCTCCGCATAAATCTTACAATATCACATTATAGCAGGTTTATGAGGAAAATCAATGGTATTTTTATGAACAAAGCGTGAATTTATAGGCTGCAAACAAAGAACCTTTATATTTTGCTCACATGTTATACAAAATATTCCCGTATTTCCGTTAGTCCATTATAGTAACGGTACATGTTTTTATTGATACATTTTTGGGCACCGACATTCTGAAAGTTGTCGATTCGCCTGCCGCCAGACCTTCTGAACCTGCGGCGTATGTGCTGTCAGTATCCAGCACCTTTCCCTTCAAGTCTTTAAAAGCTCCCTTAACTTTTACGAAAGTATATTTTTGTTTTCCTGTATTTGTTACTGTTCCTGTGCATACAGTATATGAAGAATTGCTTGTCACCTTAATATCTGACACTTTAAGGGCGGTATATTTTGATTCATATGATGAAGATTTACTGCCGGAATATGAATTGCTTTTTGATGATGAGCCGCTTTTAGAAGAGGAACCGCTTGATTTGCTTCCCTTTTTATATTCGTTGCCGTTCTGCTTTAGCGTTCCGTCCTTTTTAACAATAAATTTTTGCCCCGCATGTTTAAAATAGCCGCGTATGGGATGCCATTTTATATCTTCGCTGCCGCCTTCTTTGCCGCCGGAAATATTTGTGCCTTTATCTCCGTCAATCTTCAGCTTTAAGCTGCTGCAAGTCCACGTGCCTTGCAAAGCGTCTCTCATGTTTTCAGATGACGTAAATGTTCTGCGGGAATTCATAATGCAGAAATTAGTTATCAGCAGTGTGAGCAAGATTGCAGCCGCGCCAAGCGCAATGCCGATTATTAAAGCCTGTTCTTTCATCTTTTTAATTTTTATCTCTTTTTCCTGAGATTTCTGCTGATAGGAGGATATTAGATTTTCAAGGTTTTCGTCTTTTACACATTCAAACACATCAGATTTTTCAGCTCGGCATTTGCCGCAGTAAATGCCGTTTCCCGAATTATACTGCCCGCACAGGCAGACCCATCCGCCGTCAAGCTCCAGAGGCATGTTTGCCGTCGCCGGATTAACCTGCTTAAGAGCTTCCAGCTTTAATTTTTCATACTCATTTGACAAATCAAATTCTTCAATATTGTATTCTATAATATTTTCGTTTTCTTCATTGCTGCCCAAATTCAATCTAACATGTTTTTCTATCATATCCATACGTCTCCTTTTTATCAATATATTTTTATAATATCATAAATCAGATTAAAATGAAAGAGATTTGTTTGAATTTATTTTTAAAATAAGAGTATAAGTTTTTTCGGGATTTACAAGTTACATTTATAATCGTTCTTTTATCGCTATTTATTTCCAAAACGTGAATTTATGAATTGACACTCAGGCAATCATACGATAAAATATAAGTATGAAATGAACGGAGGACGTAATATGTTTGATAAATTAGATTCGCTTGAAGAGCGGTTTAATATGCTTAGCGAAAAAATAAGCGACCCGGAGGTTATTGCAGACCAGGACTCGTGGAGAAAATATTGCAAGGAACATTCCGACCTGTCGCCCATTATAGACAAATATCGTGAATATCGCACGGCAAAGCAGACGATAGCTGATGACAAAGAAATGCTTGAGGCAGGGCAGGATAAGGACTTTGAGGAAATGATACGCGCAGAGATGGACGAGGCGGAAAAGACTCTTGAAAACGTTTCTCAGGAGCTTAAGATTTTGCTGTTGCCCAAAGACCCCAACGACGACAAAAATGTTATTGTGGAAATACGCGGCGGCACAGGCGGCGACGAGGCGGCGTTATTTGCGGCTGACCTCATGCGTATGTACACAATGTATGCAGAAGCGAATCGCTGGAAAATAGACATATTAAACTCCAGTCCCACAGACATAGGCGGATATAAAGAGGTTTGCTTCTCCGTCGAGGGACAGGGCGCATACAGCCGTCTGAAGTTTGAAAGCGGAGTTCACCGCGTTCAGCGAGTGCCGTCGACGGAATCAAGCGGACGCATACACACCTCGGCGGTTACTGTTGCGGTTTTGCCGGAGGTTGAAGAAGTTGAGGTTGATATTAATCCGAACGACCTCAGAATAGACGTTTTCCGCGCGGGGGGACCTGGCGGGCAGTGCGTAAACACGACCGATTCGGCAGTGCGTATTACGCATATTCCCACGGGTATAGTCGTTTCGTGTCAGGACGAAAAATCACAGCATAAAAATAAAGATAAGGCTATGAAAATTTTGCGCTCTCGCATATACGAGGTTATGGAAGCGGAACGGCATAAGGAGATTGCCGACGAGAGGAAATCTCAGGTGGGATCGGGAGACCGAAGCGAGCGTATACGCACATACAATTTTCCGCAGGGGCGGGTGACAGACCATCGTATAAATCTAACGCTTTATAAACTTGAACAAATTTTAAGCGGCTCTCTTGATGAAATCATTGACGCGCTTATTACGGCAGACCAAAGCGCGAAGCTTGCCGCGGGAGGAGAATAAATTATGAAAATGACTTTTCGCTGGTATGGAGAGGGAAATGATTCTGTAACCCTTGGTCAGATACGCCAGATACCGAATGTGTCGGGAGTGGTAGGCGCGCTGTTC
>CATJNN010000226.1 GCA_949742185.1 uncultured Clostridia bacterium
TAAAATGGTTTTCCTGAAATAACCTTAAAAAAATCTTAATAAATCTATTTATAAATTCATAAGAAACATAATTTATAATCTTATATAAAAGGGGGGATAGGAGTGCAAACAATACTTATTGTTGACGACGACAAGGAGATTGTGGACAGTACGGGTTTGTTTCTGACAGCCGAGGGATATCGTGTGCTAAAAGCATACGACGGGCTTTCCGCGCTTGATACGCTTATGAGCGAGGATGTACAGCTTGTTATTTTAGACATAATGATGCCTAAAATGGATGGGATACAGACTGTTCTGAAACTTCGTGAAACAAAAAATATACCGGTAATACTTTTGTCGGCAAAATCTGAGGACAGCGATAAGATTTTAGGATTAACAGTCGGCGCAGACGATTATGTGACGAAACCGTTTAATCCGTCCGAGCTTATGGCGAGAGTGAAGTCGCAGCTTCGCAGATATACGCAGCTCGGCAGTATGGAAATTAAAAAGTCGCAGCTTGCCGTTGGAGGATTGGTGCTCGATATTGAATGCAAGACCGTGGAGGTGGATGGAGAAAGCGTACGGCTTACGCCGCTGGAATTTGGCATTCTGGAACTTTTATGCAGAAATCCGAACAGGGTGTTTTCGGCGGATGAGATTTATAGGCGCGTATGGAACGAGGAGGCAATTATAAGCGACAACACGGTTGCTGTGCACGTGCGGCATATTCGGGAAAAAATTGAGATTAATCCTAAAGAGCCGCGTTATTTAAAAGTAGTGTGGGGGATAGGGTATAAGATTGAAAAGCAGTAGATTATAGAGCGAAAAGCTGTGTAAATAGATTTTTATTTGGAGAAGAAAGGTTACGGTGATTAGAATGGGAAAACGAATTACGAGATCTTCTGTAGTTAAGCTGATTGCGTTTGTACTATGTGTAGCAAGCGTATGCGCGGCAGTATATATATTATTTTCAAGTAGAATTGATATGTTTCTCAGGGAGACGGTTTACGCAGAGGGAATGGAAGCGTGTCTTTACAGAGACGGCGCGGCAAGGCTTGCGCTTGATGCGCTTGAAGCTCAGACGAGAGGAGAAACAGAGCGTGTTCAGGAGCTTAAATCAATATTGGAAAGAAACTATCGTGTAGAATACTATGCGTCTTATGGCACTGCGGCAGTTACAAACTCGTATTCAAGCGATGAAGAATATTTTTGGAGAGGACAGTCATATATAACAGTCTCAGGCGAGGGAGACGACCGTCATATAGAAAGTAATGCCGGCGGGTATCGTTTGCGGACAATGGAAAGCGAGCTTGACGGATATAAGCTGTGTGTTCGTTTGAACGACGATTATGTGAATGAGAAACAGCAGGAGCTATCTGCTGCGCGTGGCGATCTTGAGAAATCCCTCAGAGTAGTTTATGTGTTTTTGGGGGCTGCCGTTATATGTTTTTTATATCTTGCGTGGTTTACGGGAATAGCGGAGGATGATAAAATACGCCTTATTTTAATTGACCGTTTATATGTGGAGATTAAACTCGCTCTGATTGCTGCTTCGACTATTATTGTGATTGCATTAGGAGTTGCGATAATTGATGAATATTTTGATTTGGTTAACGGAATAGACGGAATGCACATTCAGTTTATAACAGTGGTAACAGCGGCTGCGGGTTCAGTTATGCTTGCGCTTGCGTTATCGCTTATACGGAATTTAAAAAGCAAGACATTTCTGGAGAGAAGTCTCATTTTTAAATGCTTAAAGCTTATAAAGAGCGTGTGGCTGTGGTTTTGGAGAGGGATATTCGGATTTTTTCGGGAAATTAAGAATGGTATTTTGCGCATGTTTGCAAAGAATTTTTCGGGACGCAGATTGATTTTGGTAATTTTGGCATATACTGTGGCTGTGATGTTTTGTATGGTGATAATATTAGCTGTGCCTCCGCTGGGATTGCTGTTTATGCTGGCGTTAGCGGTCGGAACATGTATATTTGCAGTAAGGCGTGTCGACGGTTTTACTAAGATAAAAAACGGACTGCGTATGACGCGGCTTGGCAGGCTTGATACGAAAATTGCCGATTGTCCGCCGGGCGTGCTTGGCGACATGGCTGAGGATATAAACAAAATATCTGAGGGATTGGCACAGGCGGTGGATGAGCAGGTGCGCGCCGAGCGCATGAAGTCGGAGCTTATCACAAATGTGTCGCATGATTTAAAAACGCCGCTTACGTCGATTATTAATTATGCTAAACTGCTTGCCGAGCAAAATCTGTCGCCCGAAGAGGCTAACGACTATGTTGCTATAATACAGCAAAAAAGCGAGAGACTTAAAAAGCTGACTTCAGATTTATTTGATGTGTCTAAAGTACAGAGCGGAAATGAGGAAATTAATTTTGAAAGGCTTGATGCCGTTTTGCTTTTAAAGCAGTCGCTTGCCGAACAGAACGACGCGGTTGAAGCGTCTTCTATAGAGATTATAACGTCATATCCGGATGATGAGGTGTTTATAACGGCGGACGGCAAGAAGCTGTCGCGGGTATTTGAAAATCTCATAGTAAATATACTTAAATATTCGCTTAATAATACGAGGGCATATGTTCAGATAAAATCTGAAAACCGCGAAGTGCGCATTGAGTTTAAAAATATAGCGAATTATCAGATGAATTTCAACGACGAAGAGATAACGGAGAGATTTGTGCGCGGAGATGTGTCGCGTTCTACAGACGGCAGCGGACTTGGTCTTGCGATTGCGCAAAGCTATATCCGCGCCTGTGGAGGCGAGTTAAAAATCGTTACTGATGGTGATTTATTTAAGGCTGTTATCACTTTTTCTGAGACTGAATAGTTGGCGGCATCAAAAATAATGCAGGATATTTATTCCTGCATTATTTTTGATGCCGTTTTTATGTGCGACTATTTTGTATATAAGACTATTTGTTTTTTGTCCAAAGTTTCCGGAACATTAATTACACGCTGATTTGAACTGCCGCGCCAGAATAGCTTTGGGTCTGCCAACTCCTTAATATATTTCCCGTCAACAAGCACGTCTGCGTATTGTATAACAGGTAAATTACATATTTGTTCCCAGACATAACCGGTGTATAACCAGATGGTCTTTTCAGGTGTTTCTTCTTTAACGCGTTTTGCAATACGCGCAACCTCGGAACGGTTGTCAGGAAAAAGCGGGTCTCCGCCGGAAAAAGTGATGCCTGAGATGTAAGCTTTTTTCAGATAGCCGAAAAGCTCATCCTCAGCTTCTGCATCGAAAATAAGCCCGGAGGTTTCATCCCATGTTATGGGATTATGACAGCCCTCACAGCGATGTTCGCAGCCGGAAACCCAAAGCACGGTGCGGAGTCCGTCGCCGTTGAGCATATCGTCGTGCGTAATATTATGGTATCGCATTACATACTTTTCCTTTCGCTTATTTCCGCCATTTTTGCATCGTTTAGCCGCGTGTCGCCTTTGACGCGCGAATATGAGAGATAACCGTTCATTCTCTCAATCTTTGTGAGATTTTTGCTTCCGCATTTCGGGCATACATCCATGTCAAGCTCCTCGTGACCGCAGTCGTCGCAGTATGCCAAAGACAAGTTTACGCCCTCGTAAAGCCCCATATCCATTGCGCGGCGCACAAGAGTGCAGATTGCCTCGCGGTTATAGGAAATAGGATATTTCACATATTGGATTTTGCCGCCGTTGCAAAGCTCCCAGAAACGGTATTCAAGGTCCTGCTTCTGTATCGGGGTTATATCTTCCGACACATGGCAGTGGAAGCTGTTGCTCACATATTCGCGGTCGGATACGTTTTCAACAACGCCGTACTTGCGTCTGAACTGCTTTACCTGCAAGCCGCACAAGCTTTCAGCCGGAGTGCCGTAAATTGCGTATAGATGGCCGTCTTCTTTTTTAAATTCGTCTATTTTTTTATTAATATGTTTCATGGTATCTATGGCAAACTGACCATCCTCTGCAAGAGACTTTTTATTATAAATTTGCTGTAATTCGTTGAGCGCGGTTATGCCAAAAGAAGCAGTCGCAGTTTTCAGAAGCGGTTTGATTTTATCGTGGATGCCCAAATGACCTCCGTAGAAGCCGCCCTCACAGTATGCGAGCGGATTGGTTGAAGCGCGCATTTCTCCGAGATATTCATATGTTCTTATATGCAGCTTGCGTATAAGATTTAGATAATAGTCGAGCGTTTCAAAAAAGTCGAGATTTTCCTGCTGAGATTTTGCGTAAATCATCGGCAAGTGCAAGCTGACAGCGCCTATGTTAAACCTGCCCACAAAGATAGGCTTGTCGTTTTCGTCCGCAGGATTCATACCGCCGCGTTCATACCATGGGGACAGAAAAGCGCGGCAGCCCATGGGGCTTATAATTTCACCGTATTTTTTATACATGCTTGAAATGTAGCCCTCTCCGGTAAGACTTAGCCAATCAGGGTACATTGTTTTGGACGAGCAGTCGATGCCTTTTTCAAATAAATCCTCAAGCGGCATTCCTTTGCCGTGCAGATTTTTATCATATAAAAATACAAGTTTAGGGAAGAGTACGGGCTTTTTATGCCCCTTCTTGCCCTGGCCGTTCTGACGGACTTTAAGCATGGACTCGGACGCTATTTTTGCAAATTTGCCCGTGCCTGTGCCAAAGGTTACGGTTATAAACGGATAATCGCCGCGGCTTGATGCCACGGTATTAAATTTGTATTCCCAGCCCTGAAAGCCCTGCTCAAAATCTACGCGGACATCCGCCTCCGCTTCCTTAGCAGCGCGCTCATGCGTTGCGCCAAGCTTTTCGTATTTCTCAAGATATTTTTTGTATGATTTTTCAGCGTATGGCTCTAA
>CATJNN010000227.1 GCA_949742185.1 uncultured Clostridia bacterium
GGAGCGGCAGGCTGAACAGGGGCCGCCGGTGCAGCTGCCGGCGCGCTTGTCTGAACGCCTCCTACTTCTTCTACATCCACCTCATATGTGTTTCCGTTCACAGTAATATTAAACTTTCTCATTTTATAACCTCCTTGATAAGCCGCCGTTTAGAAACGGCTGTTTATATTCTCTTCAAGCCCCGCTTTGTTCCATGCAGGAGCATTATTTCCCACTCGTCTATAGGATTTAATCTTAAGATTATACGTCGATGTATTAAGACTTGCCGCAACGGCAGCCGTAAGTACCGCGATTAATTCTTCATCATCCGGCATTGAAGCCGCTTTCTTGTTTTCTGCCGTTGCAGCCCCGGCAGGAGCTTCTGCAGTTTGCTGTTTTTCAGGACTTTTATAAAAAATTGCTTTCATTGCCATAAGAACAAGCATAAGTATTATCAAAACTGAAAATACGATAACAAGCCCGATAACCGTAACCTGCAAGCCCTCTCCGAGTGCGCCGGATAAGGTATTTACTTCTGTTCCCATTTTTATCCCCTTTCTATATATAATAACAATTAAACAGGGATATTTCCGTGCTTCTTGGACGGACGCGAATCTCGCTTACCGGCCAGCATCTCCAAAGCCGCTATAATGCGCGGTCTTGTTGAATCCGGCTCAATAACGTCGTCAACGTAGCCGCGGCGCGCCGCCTCATACGGATTTGCAAACTTATTCCTGTATTCCTCAATTTTCTCCTGGCGCATAGCAATCGGGTTATCGCTTGCCGCAATATCCTTTTTAAATATAATATTTGCCGCGCCGTCAGGTCCCATAACCGCAATCTCAGACGTAGGCCACGCGAACACCGCGTCTGCTCCCAAATGCTTGGAGCTCATCGCAATATACGCGCCGCCGTACGCTTTTCTCACAATCACGTTAATAAGCGGCACCGTTGCCTCCGAGTATGCGTAAAGCAGCTTTGCGCCATGACGGATAATTCCGCTGTGCTCCTGCTCAACTCCAGGCAGATATCCGGGCACATCCGTAAACGTAACAATCGGAATGTTAAAGCTATCGCAGAAACGCACAAAACGCGCCGCTTTCGTTGATGAATTAACATCAAGAGAGCCTGCCATAAATTTAGGCTGATTCGCAACAACACCCACGGTCTGACCGTTCATGCGCGCCAAACCTATAACAATGTTTTTTGCGTACTCCTCAAAAATTTCAAAAAAGTCGCCGTTATCAACAACCTCAGCGATAACCTCTTTCATATCGTACGACTTATTCGGCTCATCTGGCACTATAGTAGAAAGCTTTTCAGACAGACGGTTAATATCGTCGGTCGGAGCCGAATACGGAGCTTCCTCTAAATTATTAGACGGCAGGAATGATAAAAGTCTTCTGATTTTCTCAATGCATTCCTTATCATCCGCCGCTTTAAAATGCGCCACTCCGCTCTTTGTACTGTGCGACGCCGCGCCGCCAAGCTCTTCGCTGAAAACGTCCTCGCCGTTTACTGACTTAACAACCGCCGGTCCTGTAATAAACATCTGACTTGTCTTTTCAACCATGAAAACAAAGTCCGTAAGCGCAGGCGAATAAACTGCGCCCCCTGCGCAAGGCCCCATAATTACTGAAATCTGCGGGATAACTCCGGAAGCAAGCGTATTGCGCTTAAAAATCTCGCCGAAGCCCGATAAAGCGTCTATACCCTCCTGAATTCTCGCGCCGCCCGAATCGTTCATTCCGATAATAGGCGCGCCCATTTTCATAGCCATGTCCATTACCTTGCATATTTTCTTTGCATGCATTTCACCAAGCGAGCCGCCTATAACCGTGAAATCCTGTGCATACACATACACAAGCCGTCCGTCAACAGTTCCATAACCTGTCACCACGCCTTCGGCAGGCGCGGAAACTTCAGTCATGCCAAACTGCGAACAGCGGTGCGTAACAAACGCATCAACTTCAACAAAACTTCCCTCGTCCATGAGCGCAAGTATGCGTTCGCGAGCTGTAAGCTTTCCGGCGTCATGCTGTTTTTTGATTTTTGCTTCGCCGCCGCCCTGCTCTATAGCGCGTCTGCGGCTTTGCAAATCATTAAGTTTATCAACCGTTCCCATACTTCAACCTCCACTATGCTAATTTAGGTATTATAGCCTTTTACCATTTAGATTATATTTTATA
>CATJNN010000228.1 GCA_949742185.1 uncultured Clostridia bacterium
ACGTATGATTAAATATGCAGTAAACGCCGCATACATAAGCACCATAACCGCGCCGCGCGCACGTCCGACAGAACTTTTATACGATGCAAAAAGCATAGTCAGCGCCGTTACCGCAAGCGCGATAATCATATCTATCACAGTAAACCCAGCGATAGGAACAGGACGCACAAGAGCGGTCATTCCAAGTATAAAAAATGTGTTGAATATATTGGAACCGACTACATTCCCAAGCGCAATATCACTCTCGCCTTTGCGCGCCGCCACAACAGACGTAACAAGTTCTGGCAAAGACGTTCCAATCGCTACAATCGTAAGTCCTATAAGCGAATCGCTAAGACCGAACTGCGCCGCTATTGACGACGACGCGTTTACAGTTATCTGCCCTCCAGCGATAATACCCGCGATACCGATAATCAGAAACAAAATTGTTTTCGGCACGCTAAGCGTACCGTAAACAGCAGCTTCAATATCTTTATTCTTGCCCGCTCTGTAAATAGTGTATAAAATAAACGCAACCATGCATAAAAGCAATACCGCTCCGTCCACACGGCTGAGCACTCCCGCCTGTCCAACAAGCTCCGCGCGCGTCATGCCAAACAATCCTGCGCCAAGAACCGTTAATAACGCCGCCGCGACGATTGCAATGGGAAAATCTCTTTTTAAAAAACTCTTCTCTACACTAATGGGTTTTATAACCGCGCATACCCCTACAACAACCAGCAGATTAAATATATTAGACCCTATAATATTCCCCGCCGCAATTCCGTTTGAGCCCTGTACTGAGGCTGTTATGCTAACAGCCGCCTCCGGCGCGCTTGTTCCCATTGCAACTATGGTAAGTCCTATGATAACGCTGGGAATGTGCAGCCGCCTTGCAACGGAAATACTGCCGTCAACAAAAATATCCGCGCCCTTAATCAGCATAAAAAATCCAATTATAAGCAATAAATATGCCATATACTCTCCTTTAAGACAAAAAATATTTTTTCTTACGGGAGCTGCGGTCTTTGATGTGCAGAAAGAAAATCCTCGCCCTGCGCTTCAGACGGCGACAGCTTATTTATATTCTCGCGCGCCTTTTTTGCAAATAACATAAGAACTGCTTTCTGCGTATCGTCTGCTCCCGACCCTGCCGTAATCTGCACGAGATAACCATTCTCATAAAAACAGATATACGGATATGCTATATATGTGTTTGCCATATCGGAAACAGGCTCCGCCCTCGGTCTCATATCATATAAATGAAGAAACTCCTGCTTAATATCCTCGTCCGTTTCACCGTTCACCGCCTGGCGTATAGTAACCTTAACAGCGTCCTTCATCCCCTGCGGCTCTGAAAGAAACACAACCGTCTTTGCATTGTTCTCGGTCTTAACGCTTCCGCTTTGCACAAGCGTATATCCCGCAACAGCCGCGGCGTCTTCAGCGGATATAATTTGCTCAGGCGACAACTCGGGTCTTGGCGTCGGACTCGGCACAGGCGTTTCCGCACCGCATGCAAACAGCGCGGCCGATAAAAATACTGACAAAAATATTACTGTAAGCTTTTTCATATGCTTTCCCCTTAACAATTACCGTTTCATTTTTATGGCTTCCTTAGCCTTATCTCTTATATTCTCCGCCGTAAGCCCATATAATTCAAAAAGCTCGGCAGGTTTGCCGGACTGACCAAACCGGTCTGTGCCGATTATTTTCAAAGGAACCGGATAACGGTCGCAGACTGCTTCAGCAACCGCGCTTCCCAGCCCGCCCATAACATAGTGCTCCTCAGCCGTGACAATCGCGCCCGTCTCTCTCGCCGCCTTTTCAATTATATCACAATCGAGCGGCTTAATTGTATGTATGTTAATCACGCGCGCGTCAATTCCGTCAGCCTTCAAAAGCTCCCTTGCCGCAAGCGCCTTTTCAACCATCAAACCCGTGGCAACTATGGTAACGTCGTTTCCGTCCGCAAGCTGAACGCCTTTTCCAAGCTCAAATTTATAATCCTCTCCGTTCACGTCGTCCACTGCCAAACGTCCGAAACGCATGTAAACAGGTCCCTCATGCTCTATAGCTGCTTTAACGGCAAGACGCGCTTCTATGTCGTCGGCAGGATTTAACACCACCATATCGGGAATTGACCGCATAAGCGCAATATCCTCAAGACACTGATGCGACGCGCCGTCCTCGCCTACGGATATACCCGCGTGAGTCGCGCCTATTTTAACATTAAGCTTCGTATAGCCTATAGAATTTCTCACCTGCTCAAACGCGCGCCCCGCCGCAAACATGGCAAAGGTTGACGCAAACGCAATTTTACCCGTTTCCGCCAGCCCCGCCGCAACGCACATCATATTTCCCTCGGCAATACCCATATTTATAAAACGCTCCGGATACTGCTTTTTAAACACGTCTGTTTTCGTTGATTTGGAAAGGTCGGCGTCCAGAACCACAATGTCCTCTCTGCTGCCATACTCCGCCAACGCCGCTCCATAGGATTCTCTCGTTGCTTTCTTTGCCATTACAGTTTCGCCTCCAATTCCTTAATTATCGCATCTAGCTCGCTTATAGCCTGATTGTACTGCTCCTCATTCGGCGCGGCTCCGTGCCATGCCGCGTTATTTTCCATAAACGAAACATTTTTTCCCTTTGTGGACTTCATTATAACCACAGTCGGCTTGCCCTTAACGGCTTTCGCCTCATTCACAGCGTCTAAAAGCTTATTATAGTCGTGCGCGTCAGTGGTTATAACATGCCAGCCAAACGCTTCAAATTTCTTGTCAATCGGATTTGGGTTCATAACATCCGCAATATTTCCGTCAATCTGCAAACCGTTGTTGTCCACAAAAGCCGTGAGGTTGTCCAGCTTATAATGAGCTGCAAACATAGCCTGCTCCCAAACCTGTCCCTCCTCAATCTCGCCGTCGCCAAGGATTGTATAAACACGATAAGCTTTGTTGCTGAGCTTCGCTGAAAGCGCCATTCCCCCCGCAACAGAGACTCCCTGCCCAAGAGAACCGGTTGACATATCCACTCCCGGAACCTTATTCATGTCGGGATGTCCCTGTAAATATGTACCCGTATGACGGAAAAGCCCCATGTCCTCCACAGGAAAATATCCACGCTCCGCAAGCACACCGTAAAGCGCGGGCGCGCAATGTCCTTTAGACAGCACAAAGCGGTCGCGGTCGGGATTTTTCGGATTTTTCGGGTCAATATTCATAACCTCAAAATATAAAAGCGTCAGAACATCCGCAATCGACAGCGAACCGCCCGGATGTCCCGAGTTCGCACTGAATACAGCCGTCAGTGCGTTTCTGCGAACTTTATTCGCAATAATGGAAAGCTCAGTCACTCTTTTCTTATCCATAATATTTATCCTTTCTTTTTCATCTATATATCACATGCGCAGTTTAGTCGTGCGCATGCTCATATGCATATTTCATAATCTCCGCAAGCCTGTCCTCTCTGCCGGCAAGATGAAGATAGCCCACAAGAGCCTCAAAACCGGTTGCCCGCCGATAATCCATAAGGTCTGCATTTTTAGGCACAGTAGCGGATTTCGCATTTCTGCCGCGCTTATATGCGGCAAGCTCGTCCTCCTCCAGAAGCGGCTCAATAAATTTCATTCCCGCCCTCTGCGCGCGCGCCTTAACAAATCCCACTGCAAGCCTGTGCAGCTTATACGCAGGCATATCGGGATGTTCCTCCAGCACACGCCCGCGCACATAAATTTCATACACCGCATCGCCCATATATGCAAGCACCAGCGGCGCGTATTGATTTGCCTGTTTGCTCATCAGTCCGCCCTGCTCCATTTAACGCCCATAGGCGTGTCCTCTAAAACTATATTCATTTCCTTTAATTGGTCGCGGATTTCATCCGCACGCGCCCAGTTCTTCTCAGCTCTCGCCTCAGCGCGCTCCGCAATTAAAGCTTCAACCTGTTCGTCAAGCGTTTTATCTCCCTTTTTAGCAAAAAGTCCAAGCACGCCTCCAAGCTCGTCTATAGTATCAATCGCTTTTTGAACCGCCGCTTTCGCGTTCGGCTCGTCGTTTGATAAAAGCGTGTTTGCCGCGTGCACAAGAGAAAATATCGCCGCAGTCGCCTCGGCCGTGTTTAAGTCGTCTTTCATGCCCGCCATAAACTTGCAGCGGCATTCATCAATTTCCGCGTCAAATCTGCGCTCCGATTCATTCAGCTCGCGCTCCGCGCCGTTTTCCAACAGAAAATGCAGATTATCAATACAGGTATACACCCTCTCAACCGCAGACTGCCCCTGCCGCATAAGCTCGTCGCTGAAATTTATCGGGCTTCTGTAGTGCGCCGACAACATGAAATAACGGATAACCTCCCCGTCGTATTTTTCCTCTATGTCGCGCACCGTAAAAAAGTTACCGAGCGATTTGCTCATTTTGCGATTGTCTATATTAATGTAGCCGTTATGCAGCCAATAACGGGCAAACGGCGCGCAATTCGCGCATTCGCTCTGCGCGATTTCGTTTTCGTGGTGCGGGAAAATCAAATCCCGCCCGCCGCTGTGGATGTCTATTGTCGCCCCGAGATATTTATTGGCCATAGCCGAGCATTCTATATGCCATCCTGGTCTGCCCATTCCCCACGGGCTTTCCCATGCCGGTTCGCCGGGTTTCTGCGCCTTCCACAAGGCAAAGTCCATAGCGTCGCGCTTTTTCTCCTCAACGCTTATACGCGCTCCCGCTTCAAGCTCCTCAAGCGGCTGTCCCGACAGCTTTCCGTATTCCGAGAAGCTTTTTGTGGAGAAATAAACGTCTCCGTCAACTTCATACGCATATCCGCCGTCAACCAGTTTTTTAACAAGCGCGATAATCGCGTCTATATTCTCAGTCGCGCGCGGATGCACTGTCGCCTTTCTTATGCCCACCGACGCCGCGTCCTTGTAATATTCTCCTATAAACCGCTCGCCAAGCTCGGCGACCGTTATGTTCTCCTTATTGGCGCGGTTAATCATTTTATCGTCGATATCTGTAAAGTTCTGAACAAACGAAACCTCGTAGCCCAAATATTCCAAATACCTGCGCAGCGTATCAAAAATAATGAACGGACGCGCGTTGCCTATATGAAAATAGTCGTAAACCGTAGGTCCACAGGAGTACATTTTAACCTTGCCCTTCTCAAGCGGGACAAACTCCTCTTTTTTTCTTGTAAGCGTATTGTATAATTTCAATGCAATCTACCTCTTTATTTTTTCTCTAACTCACATATTTTTTTCTCAAGCTCCTCAATACGGGCGCACATATCGCAAATCTCAAGCTCCACAGGATCCGGCATAGTCACCTGATCCAAATCCGCTTCGCAGCGCACTTTCTCCCCATTTATACGCACAACATGAGCCGGAACGCCAACGCAGGTTGAGTTCGGCGGCACCTCGCAAAGAACCACCGCGCCCGCCGCAATCTTAGAATTATCTCCCACCTTAAACGGTCCCAGCACCTTTGCCCCGCTGCCAACCATAACGTTGTTTCCCAGCGTCGGATGACGTTTGCCTGTGTCCTTGCCGGTTCCGCCAAGCGTAACTCCCTGATACAGCGTGCAGTTATCGCCTATAACCGTCGTTTCTCCTATAACCACTCCCATACCGTGGTCGATAAACAGTCCGCGCCCTATTTTTGCCGCAGGATGAATTTCAATACCCGTGCAAAAACGCGCCGTCTGAGAAATCCACCGCGCCAAAAACTTCAGCTTATGTCTGTACAAAAAATTTGCCGCTCTGTGCCACAAAAGCGCATGTACGCTCGGATACAGCAAAAACGCCTCAACGGCTCCGCGCGCCGCAGGGTCGCGCTCCAAAACCGCGCGCACATCTTCTCTTATTGAACGAAAGAACATAGCCTAACCTCTTTAATTCGTATTATTCATTATATATGCATAACTAAAATAATGCAACAAAAAACTTTATAGAATTATATTATACTGTCTTTACAAATATGTCAAGACAGATTGTACAACATATCCATAATGATTTCTCAGCATTATTTGATGATAATAAACAAATATATAATTTTCTGAAAGAGCGTTCCCGATACATAACACCCTCGGTATAACGCCTATTCTTAAATAAAAAGCTAATAGTTACATAACATTATTTAATTATCACGCGACCAGACTTTTTTGCCGCCCAATATAATATTATCAATCATTTCTATATTTATAGACGTTTCGTAACGTCCTTCATTAAACAAATGGGATACGGGTACTTTTCTTGCGCTAATATATAATGTTTTACCATCGTAATTATATTTCCACCCCC
>CATJNN010000229.1 GCA_949742185.1 uncultured Clostridia bacterium
CGAAAGAGCTTACTGTTGCAAATATAGGAAAAGTAGACGCAGTTAAGCTTGGCGCAACAGGTGACGCTCTGAAAGTAAGCGGCACATACACAGTTACAACAGCTGACGGTTTGGTTTCAGGAGATAAAGTTACAGTAGCGTATGAAGCAACATATGCGGACGCGTCAGCGGCAAATCCGAATGTATCGCTCACAGCAACACTCGGCGCGCTTGACGGCGATGACAAGGTTAACTACACGCTTAAATCAAATTCTGCAGCGGCAACTGGTGAAGTAGCGGATAAGGTGCTTGAAGCTATCAATGTAACAGCTCCGACAGGCTCGTTCACAACAGACACAGGTATAAGCCTTGACACACTCGTAGTAACGCCTGTATATGATGGAGCAGCTGACGCGGCAGAAGCAAAGACAGGTCTTGCAGATATTCTGGCTGCCGGCTACACAGTTACAATTAATGATGTTCCTGTAGAAGCTTCTCCGGTTATGGATATTAAAGAAGGAGCTAATACAATCAAGGTAACAAAGGGCAGCATAAGCGGCACAGCGACAGTAACAGTAGGCGCAGGAGCAATAGTACCGTCTGCGCCGGAGGGAGCGATTGACCCTGCTACAAACTACATCAAGGTTAAGCTTCCGGATAACAAGAGCACGCTTGAGTATGCGATTGTTAAGGACGGCGAAGCATTCGATGCAGCTGCAGCAACATGGACAGACGGCGCGTCATTTGACGGCGTATTCAAGGGTCTTGCTGCGGACACACCGTTTGAAAGAGACACTAAGTATGTAATCATGGTTCGTTCAAAAGCGATTGACGGCGGCGCTCCTGCTTCAGAAGCAGTTCCCAGCGAGCCGGTTAAGACGCTTAAGAACCACATCACAATCAAGAACTCTTCAGACAAAGAACTCAGCAGCATATACACAGACGCAGACAGCGCAGAAGACATAAACGCGCTTTCAAACATTATTGCCAAGCCTTCAAGATGGATTGGTTACTACCAGGAGAAAGAGCTTAAGACAGCTCTCACATATCCGCTTACGATTGAAACAGAGACAATAATCTTCGCGGATATCAAGCAAGGCAGCGGTTCTCCGATTTCTTCGGGAAGCAGCAGCAGACCTACAGTATCGATTAAGTTCAGCGGTCCGATTACAGCTAAGGTTGGCGATAAGCCGATAACGCTTGAACCGACAATCGAAAACACAACGAGCAAGCCTTCATATAAGTCAAGCGACGAAAAGGTTGTTACAGTAGACGCAAACGGCGAAGTAACGTTCGTTGGCGAAGGTAAGGCGACAATCACAGCAACAGTAAGCGGCAAGACGGCAACTGTTGAAGTAACCGTAGGACCTGCGGATGAAGAAAAGCCTACACCGACTCCTCCGGTAATTGAAACAACATATGCTAAGGCGTATATTATCGGCGACGAGCACGGCGCGTTCAGACCTGACGCTCCTATCACAAGAGCAGAGGTTGCGGCAATCTTCTCAAGACTTGCTAAGATGGATGAGAACAAAACATATGCGGCAGATTACTCAGACGTTGAAAAGGGAATGTGGTATACAAACTACATCGGATTCCTTACATCAACAGGCGTTCTTCAGGGATTTGGCGATGAGTTCAACAGCTTCAAGCCGAACAACTACATCACAAGAGCTGAGATGTGCGCGGTAATTTCAAGAGCTATGAACTACAAAGTATCAACGGAAGCAACAAGCTTTGAAGACGTTGCAACGGCGGCTCCTTGGGCTGTATACTATGTAGACACGCTTCATAAGGCAGGCGTAATCAACGGCTACAGCAGCACAGAATTCGGCGCTGACAAGAACATCACAAGAGCGGAAACTGTTACAATGATTAATCGTCTTTTAGAAGACGGCGAGCTTGCAACAGACAACAAGCCGACGGATGTTAACTCGACATACTGGGCTTATAATGACATCATTAAAGCTATGAATGACAAGAAAATAGAAGAAAAAGCAGAATAATAAAGCTTAAGAGGTTTAGCCTCTGAGTGTTAATATTCAGGTACGCATCCCTAAGTGTATACTTAGGGATGTGTTACTAAAGCGCTTACGGACTCTTGCCCGTAAACGCTTTAGTAACACATCCGGATAAATAAAAACGCTTAATTGGAATATTAGAAAAATGTTTGGCAGTGAGCGACGAAAAATAGAACCGAACGTTCGGTTTTTTGAAGAAAAAGCGTGATGAGGTTCGTTAATTTTTCGGAAACGTTTTTTAATTTCATTAGACGTTTTTATTAAATAAAAGTAATTACAATAGATGCTTTTATAAATAAAAATGCTTAATCAATATTAAAAAATATTTAGACGCAGGTGCGTTTGTAAGGCAAACGGCAAATTTAAAAATCAATTACATGTTGCTTTTTAAAGTCTTAAGCGACAAAAAATAGTATATATAATTAGTTTTTCGTAAAGTGAATAAAAAAACAATATATGCTTTTTTAGAGTTAAAAATGTTTAATTAAATATTTTTAAAATAAAAAATAATTAACAAGAATAATTAATATGCTTGTGATTAAGATATGAATAATGCTTAATCGCCCAAGAGCCTCTCGAAAGGGGAATTTTTTATGAAAACAAATAAAAACGCAGCGCTTTTACTTTTAATACTCTCCGCTTTAATGTTTTTCGGCATTTTTCAGGCGGCTTATGCGGACGATATTACGGAACCGCCGTCAGTGGTGGAGCCTGCTCCTGACCCGACGCCAACGGCCGACCCCGGAGAGCCGACCCCTGAGCCAACAGGGGAACCTGAAAATCCCGGAGAGCCGACTCCGGATCCCATACCGGATTCTACGCCCGAGCCTGTAGAGCCAACGCCCGAACCGGAGGTGAGCGAGCTGGTGATTAAAACAACCAGCCTGCTCGGCGCCCAGGTTAATAAATATTATGAAAGAAAGCTCGTTATAGAGGGCGGCACGGCTCCGTATAACGTAACAGTTGCGGCGGATTCAAAAAATCAGCTTCCCGACGGGCTTGCGTACGATTCGGATACCGGCAATGTATGCGGTACTCCCTCTCAGTCCGGTACATATTGGGTAACGTTTGTCGTGACGGACTCCTCCGCGACTGCCCAGACCGTTCAAAAGGAAATACGTATATCCGTAAGCAAGCAGAGAGTTGACTTCACAGCCGCAGGAGCTTCGTATATTTACGATGGTAATCCTCACAGTCCGACCTCCGTGCGCCCGTCGGGGGAGAATGCGCCGGAGCTTACAGAGGGCGTAGATTATGTTGTTTCCTACGGTTCCGGAGAACAGGAATACACTAATGCCGGCAGCTACAGGATTAACGTTACAATGCTGAACGACCAGTATAGACTGGGAAGCGTTTCCCCTTCTATGCTTATAATTTATCAGGCGCCCGGCGCGGAAATAACTGCTTCCTCAGTAACCTCGCGTTATGACGGTCTGCCTCATCCCATAAATTATACTGTTACATCGGACAACCCCGAAAGCGCGGAGCACACAGTAATTTACACAGGTATATACGATACCGTGTACGGTCCGACCTCCGAGCCGCCGTCAGACCCTGGAGTATACGAGGCTGTGGTTAGGACTACAAACACAAATTACCGCACGGACTCTAAAACAGCCTATGTTAATATCCTCACATATATGGTGGACTTTAATATAAGCGGCAATGTATATACATACGACGGTGATTTTCATACGGTAAACAGCATATCTATTGTAAATCCTATTGAAGAATTCACTGAGGACGACTACACGGTAACCTATACAAATACATCGGCGGATTATCCCGAAGAGACTAATCTCGTCTCCGTAAAGGACGC
Source organism: uncultured Clostridia bacterium (assembly GCA_949742185.1). Classification (GTDB taxonomy): domain Bacteria; phylum Bacillota; class Clostridia; order UBA1381; family UBA1381; genus CATJNN01. The sequence goes on from CATJNN010000229.1 coordinate 3,820, forward strand.
GGGCTCTTACAGAATTGACATTAAATTTAAAGACAGACCCGACAATCCGGATAAACCTTTCAGCAAAATGTACAGCGCGCGTCTTAACACGTCGATTATGATTATAAATAAGCAGACTGTTCCGTTTAAAGCCGAGAACACAGTAGCTTATTACGATGGTAATGTAAAAAAAGCGTCCGTTACTCCGCAAAATCCCGATTTCGGTTTTGAAGAGGAAACAGATTATACGGTTGTGTATACAAGAGACGGCGAAATTATCGCGGAGCCCAAAGAAGCCGGAACCTATAATATATCCGTATCGCTTACAGACGCCAGACGACGCAACTACAATGCCGGAACCGTCGCTCCTTCCGTTTTTCGCATACTTTCCAAAGAAGGAGTGGCTTTTAACATATCAAATACCGAATATGTCTATGACGCTGTTCCCAAACAGGCGGATGTAAACCCCATAGATTATACGGGCGGATTCACTGTAACCTACGACGATGCCTCGACTGAGGATACAGTCGAGGAATATACTTCGGTTACCGACGCCGGAATCTATAATATAATTATAACCCTTGACGATGAATCATATCAGGTGGGCGAAATAATCGGTTCCGATAAGCTCGTTATAGCCCCCGCGGCCGTTAAGGTTACTCTCTCAGATCTTGAACAGGAATATGACGGTCAGCCTAAATACGCGTCTTATTCGTCAGATAACGATAATGAGAATCTTCAATATACTATAATATACACGAAAGAAGAACAGGCGATTGCAGAGCCGACAGAAATAGGCGCGTATTCTATTGATGTAACGCTTAGCGACGAAAGAAACTACGCGCTGCAAATAACGCCTGAAAATCCTGTCCTGAATATTATACAGCCGAGGACTGCCGTGGATTTCACTGTATCAAATCATCCGTCAGTATACACGGGAAGCTATCAGGAGGCGAATATAACGCCGGTTCCCGCGGATTTTACAGATTACGCCGTAACTTACCGTAAGGCGGCCGCCGGCGAACCGGAACAAGGCTCCGGCATGGAAGGCGGCAGTGAATCAGGCGGAGAAAATGAAGGCGAGACAGAAGACGGAAATGAAAGTGAACCAGACGGCGAAGAACCGCCTGCACCCCCGGCCGGCGTATTAGACGCGGGAACGTATGAAATAGTGATAACAATAACAAACAGCGACTACAAACTCGGGACAATAACGGGAGACACAATCTTTACGGTATCTCCAAAACCCGTAAACTTCACTGTTTCAGAGTATACACACCAATATGACGGCAGCGATGAAACCAAAAAATATAAAGCGAACGTACAGCCGGATATAACAGACTTCACAGACTATACCGTAACCTACGACAACGACGCGACCCCCGAACAGGAG
>CATJNN010000230.1 GCA_949742185.1 uncultured Clostridia bacterium
AATTACTCGTACTATTTTTATTATATTTATCATAGTTTAATCTTTTATGGCAATTCTATTGCATCCTTTTCGGTTATTTCGCGTATTACTCGGCATGGATTACCTGCTGCAAACACATTTGGCGGAATATCGCGCGTCACAACGCTTCCAGCTCCTATAACCGTCCCTCTGCCAATATGCACCCCGCCCGTTATAGTAACATTGCTTGCTATCCAGCAGTCAGAATCAATGATTATTGGCTTTGCATACTCATAATCAAACGGTGTCCCGTCTTCTTTAAACCGAATATTTCGTTCTTGATATCTCATAGGGTGCACGGGGGTAACGATAGAACAGTTGGGTCCTATCATTACATTATCTCCAATAGTAACGGGACAGCTATCTAAAACAGTTAAATTGAAATTGGCATAAAAATTTTTGCCTATAGCTGTAAATATTCCGTAATCAAAATATATCGGACCTGCCAATACAATATTTTCTTTTGCATTTGGAATAAGTTTTTTTAATATCTCCGCCCTTTTGCTTCCCTCATTTTCAAACTCACTATTATATGTTTTGCATAAGTTGTGAGCGTTTGTGCTAAGTGTCTGCAATTCTTTATCTGTCGGGTCGTATAGCTTTCCGGCAAGCATTTTTTCCTTTTCTGTCATTTATGTGTCCCTCATTTCGTTATATTGTTTAGAAATTGTCTGTCTTCATCAGTTAAATCCGCATTTTGAAGCATATCCGGACGTTTTGTTAAAGTATTTAAAAGCGACTGTTCTCTCTTCCATTTTTCAATATTTGCATGATGTCCAGATATTAAAATATCAGGGATTTTTTCGCCCATAAATTCAGGAGGCCGAGTGTATTGAGGATATTCTAAAAGTCCGGAATAATGCGATTCGTTCTGATATGAGTTTTCGCCTGACAGCACACCAGGAATAAGGCGGCATACAGCGTCTATAACCGCCATAGCAGGTATTTCTCCGCCTGTTAGTACAAAATCTCCTATTGATATCTCTTCATCTACAATTTTGTCCAGCACACGCTGATCCACACCCTCATAATGTCCGCACAGAATCACAAGTCTGTGCAGTTTTGAAATTCTTTTAGCCGTATTCTGATTAAACACCTTTCCCTGCGGCGACATATAAACCGTATATGGCTTCTCTTGGCACTCCCCTGCAATGCTTTCATACGCATCGTAAATCGGCTGGGGCATCATAAGCATTCCACCGCCTCCGCTATAGGGCGTATCGTCCACCTTATTATGCTTATCTTTTGAAAAATCGCGTATATTAATGGTATTTACGGACACAATTCCATTTTCCTGCGCGCGCCCGATAATGCTGTCGCCCAATACGGCAGAAAACATATCGGGAAATAGCGTTAAAATATCAAACTGCATTATATGTCCTCCAATCCGTCTATAAGATGCGCCCGAATAAGCTTATTTTTTATATCGACATGCTTCACGACATCATTTATAACAGGAAGAAGCAGGCGCTTTCCGTCCGCGCGAACCACATCATAAACATCGTTGCTGCCTGTCTGCAAAACCCATTTTAATATGCCTATTTCTTCGTTTGTATCATCATTTATAACAGTACAGCCCAGCAAATCGGCAATATAATACACCCCCTCCGGAAGTTCGCCGAGCGCCGCCCTCTCTGCACACAAAACTTTGTTTTTATAAACTTCAGCTTCATTTATATCTGAAATTTCTTCAAATTTAACTATAATATTATTTTTCTGATAACGCACAGATTTAACTGTAAGTCTGTCGCCATTCTCAAGATATACATATTTAAGGCGTTCAAATAACTCCGGAGTATCCGTCCATGATGCTATTTTTACATCGCCTCGAAGACCATGTGTATTTATAATTTTTCCCACCTGCAATAAATCCATATTTCCCTCCTGTCATTTAGTTAATTCAAAACTAATATCTATAAGATTATATATTTCATTATGCGGAACGGAGCCGTCCAAAAGCACAGTTATCCAGTGTTCCTTATTCATATGATATGCTGGAAAATATCCGTCGTTTGATAACAGTCCGCCTATCATAAGCGGCTCGCATTTCAGATTAATTATGTCAACATCGCCGCTGTTCTGTCCCAAACGTAATTTAGGTATAGTAGTTATAAGCGCATACCATTTTAAATTATTCTTATGTCTTAAAACTGCGCTCTCATTATCTTTACTCCATGGATAATCCGGCTCGTCAGCATAATTTTCACGTACATATTTCAAAATATCATTCTTTATTGACTTTTTCATATTTCAACCTCATGTCCAAAGTTCAGTAATAAACATAGGATTCACATTCTTTGCATGCAGAAATCCACATTTTTCGTAAAAAGAGAGTTCATTATTATATGCAACTAAAACAATTCTAAGATAATCTTTTTTATAAAAAATAGAGGCTCGCGCCTCCACTTTTTATTGCATAATCTCAACCGAGACGCGCTTATTTTCACGGCTCGCAGCGGCTTTCACCACGGTGCGTATAGCTTTTGCAATACGTCCCTGCTTCCCGATAACCTTGCCCATGTCGCTTTCCGCAACAGTCAGATGCAGAACAATGCCCTGCTCATCCTCGCTTTCGCGTACAGACACCGCATCGGGAGAGTCAACCAAAGCCTTAGCGATTATCTCTAAAACTTCTTTCATGGCTTTGCCTCCAATTACATAATACCATTTTTCTTAAGAAGCGCTCTTACTGTGTCAGTCGGCTGCGCGCCGTTGCTAATCCACTTCTTTGCTTTTTCCGCGTCGATATTAACGTCAGCAGGTTCTGTTAATGGATTGTATGTTCCGATTTCTTCAATAAATCTTCCGTTTCTCGGATATCTCGAATCAGCCACAACAACTCTGTAAAACGGAGCCTTTTTAGCGCCCATTCTTCTCAATCTGATTTTAACTGCCATTTTCTCACCTCCCCAACAGGATTTTATATATAAGCTATTAGCTTATTAACATTACATACCGCCCATGCGCTTCATACGCTTGAGCATTTTTGACTGCTTCGGCCCCGAAAACTGCTTCATCATCTTCTGCATTTCACCAAACTGCTTCAAAAGCTGATTAACATCCTGCACACGAGTCCCGCTGCCTTTTGCTATTCTAATTTTTCTGTTTGCACCTATAATTGCAGGGTTCGCCCTTTCTTTAGGCGTCATAGACTGAATAATAGCTTCAATATGTTTCATCCGGCTTTCGCTTTCATCAACGTCAACCGAGTCAAGCACTTTTTTGTCAACTCCCGGAATCATACCTATAAGCTTCGTGATAGACCCCATTCCCTTAATCTGCCGAAATACTCCGAGAAAATCCTCTAAATCAAATTTCTGCTGACGGATTTTTTCTTCAAGCTCGGCGGCTTCTTTTTCGTCAATAGCTTCCTGTGCTTTATCAATAAGCGTCAGCACATCGCCCATGCCAAGAATTCTCGACGCCATACGGTCGGGATAAAACGGCTCTAAATCGCTCATTTTCTCTCCGACGGACGCAAATTTAATCGGTTTACCGGTTATTTTTCGCACAGACAGCGCTGCGCCACCGCGCGTATCGCCGTCAAGCTTTGATAAAATCACGCCCGATATTTCAAGCTGAGAATTAAAGCTGTCGGCAACGTTCACCGCATCTTGACCAGTCATTGAGTCAACAACTAAAAGTGTCTCCTGCGGCGAGACCGCATCTGTTATCAGCTTCAATTCCTCCATTAATTCTTCATCAATATGAAGACGACCGGCAGTATCTAAAATAACAGGGTCGTTGCCATGCTGAATCGCATGAGCAACCGCCTGTTTCGCAATATCAACAGGATTTGCTTCTGTTCCTAAAGAAAACACCGGAATATCAATCTGTTTTCCTAGCACCTCAAGCTGTTTAATTGCTGCCGGACGATATATATCACACGCCGCCAGCAGAGGGCGTTTACCCATTTGTTTACGCATATTTAAGGCAAGCTTTGCCGATGCGGTAGTTTTACCGGCTCCCTGCAAGCCGCACATCATAATCACCGTAGGCGGCTTTTGCGCAAATTCAATCCGCGCATTCTCCCCTCCCATAATTTCCGTAAGTTCATCGTTTACTATTTTTACAATCTGCTGTGCGGGAGTGAGCGATTCCATAACTTCCTGTCCTACAGCTTTTTCAGAAACGGCATTTACAAACTCTTTAACAACTTTAAAATTAACATCCGCTTCCAAAAGCGCAAGCTTAACCTCACGCATAGAATCCTTTATATCCTTTTCTGTCAGTTTACCTTTGCCTCTGAGACGCTTAAACACTCCCTGAAGCTTATCTCCCAAGCTTTCAAACGCCATTATGGTAAACCTCCTTTATAAATCTTCTTTTATTTTTAACGCTGTGCGCTGTATTTTATCCATAACCCTTTTTGTCTTTTCACTAAAATCCGACATATCTGTTTTATCAAGCGCATCAATAATTTTTTCAGCTTGTTCCGAAATATTTGCAAATCTGCCTGCCAGTCCAAGCGCATTTTCATATTCATATAATCTGGATTCACCGCGTTTAATGCTGTCGCGCACTCCCTGCCGTGTTATACCCGTATGTTCGGCAATCTCGGCAAGCGATAAATCCTCGTTATAATATAAATCCAAAGAGTCCCGCTGCTTATCAGTCAAAAGCTGACCGTAAAAATCCAGCAAAAAACCCACTGTCAAATCCTTACTCATTTCATTCACTGCCTTATTGTAAAGCTTTTATACTTTACAATATACATCATAATATAAAATTTGTCAAGCTTTTTAGATAATTTTATTATTTTGCTATTTAATCTTATAGCCCAGCCTTAATGCTTTGTACAAGCTGCACAAACTCATCGTAGTTAAGCATACGATTTAAGCAATCAAGAAGCATATTTGCCGATATTTTAGACGGTATTCCCATGCACTTTGCAAGCTCACGTCTATATGTGGCACTGTTAACGTCTCCGGATAATCCGGCCGCATATAAATCCGATTTTGTAATCTTATGCAACATACGCGGCATAGTCTCCGTTCCGTTTATGGAGCACCCTGCTTGACGCAGAGCGTTTAATATCACATCCTCTCCCATTCCCTCCACGCCTAAAAGTCCTTCTTTTCCAGTCATTGTCTTTCGCCGCTCTTTTCCTTTCACATCTGGAATATACGCATGCTTCACTTTATTTTCAGGAAGTGATTGTTTTATATAATTTCTTATTTTAAATCCGGCGCTGTCAGAATCAGTGAATATTACTATTCCGGTTTTATCGGCTAACAATTTTATAGTTTTTAAAATGTCAGCGTCTGTAAAAACACGAAATCCATTTGTCGGAAAAATAATACCGTCAATAAAACGCGACAGTTTAATTTTATCATACACGCCTTCTACAATTATACTTTCCTTAATTTGGTACATATTTTTCACCCTCCCGCTACAGTATAGCAAAAAACATATCCTGCGTCAAATAAAAATACGGGAATGCAACTCCCGTATTTTTATTCATAGTTCTCCCAAATAATTTTCTATAAGTTCATATAAATGTATAGGCTGAACACATTCATCAGCAAAACAGTTTAAGAGATTTTCAGCCTCAATTTTTTCTGTCGTTATATTTTCAGCATATGAACTTTCACTCATACCGCTATCTGAATCTCTTCCCATGTCTATACCAATACCATAACTATTGTCATTATCCAGCAAAAAATAATTAATTTCTCCGCCTTGTTCATTACTTAAAAGCGCGGTGCGATAAAGATGTTTTTCCATTATAAACTCCTCCTATGTTTTGTTAGTTTCATTTTACCTCTATACACTTCATTATTCCACAAATTCTTATCGCAGATTAATTTATAAAGCGACAAAATATATATTTTCCGATGACGATTTATAGATATATATTGTCTTTTTAATATATTTATGCTACGTATTCTAATTCTATGTAGTATTATATCGAACGATTTTCCGCTTTAAACATTTATAAAAAATTTCAAAAATATTTTCAAATAATACTTGCAGTTTTGCAGAAAATATATTATAATGATTTGCAGTTAGTATTTATTTAGAATAAACGGCGAT
>CATJNN010000231.1 GCA_949742185.1 uncultured Clostridia bacterium
AATTCAGAAAAAAATATATGGGAACCGACTTTAATCCCGATAAACTTTAACGTCTGGTAAAGCTTCGGCAATGATAAATTCATTGCCGAAGCTTTTTAGTTTGATTTTTAACTCCGTGTTTTAAATATAACAATATGCGCATATTTAATTTTCGCATAAAACTGTTAACTTTCCAGCTTTAACGCCAAAACCTCCGATGCTATAATCAGTATAGTAAAAAATACCGGAGGTTATTATATGAACTTATCACCGTTAAAGCTATCTCCTATAATCAAGGACTACATATGGGGCGGCAGAAAATTAATAAATGATTTTAATAAGCAGACAAATCTTGACCGCGCGGCAGAAAGCTGGGAACTTTCAACCCACCCCGACGGCTCAAGCATAATTACGGAAGGCGAATTCAAAGGCAAAAGCCTTCCGGAATACATTAAAGAAAACGGCTTGGATGTTATAGGCGAAAATGCAAAAGCGTTTGACTTCTTCCCTATTCTGATAAAGCTGATAGACGCAAAGGAAAATCTATCTATTCAGGTACATCCCGACGATAGATATGCGCTTCAAAATGAAGGCGAATATGGCAAAACTGAAATGTGGTATGTTGTAGACTGCGATGAAGACGCTTATTTGTACTATGGACTTAACCGCACCATAACAAAAGATGAATTTCTACGTCGAATAGCTGACAGCACGATTTTAGATATCCTTAATAAAGTGCCTGTACACAAGGGTGATGTGTTTTTCATTCCGGCAGGGACAATACATGCAATCTGCGGCGGTATAGTAATATGTGAAATACAGCAAAATTCCAACACCACATACCGCGTATACGACTATAACCGCGCGGGAGCAGACGGCAGACCGCGTCCTCTGCATGTTAATAAAGCAGCGGACGTAGCGACACTTAGTCCTTCCCCCAAGTACGTAAAGCCCGACGAAAACACACTCGCAGAATGCAAATACTTTACGGTGAAACATTTTGCCTGCATTAACAAGCTAATTCTTGACACAAACGAAAAGTGTTTTCAGTCTTTAATTATTCTCGGCGGTAACGGCAGTTTAACGCTGGGGAACACAAACATGAAGCTTAGCAAAGGCGACAGTATATTTATTCCGGCGCAAAAAAGCTGTTACACTCTTGAAGGAAATTTTGAGTTTATTTTGTCATATGTATAAAGGAGCTTTTTAAATGATTTTTGCCCCCAAATCATACGGAGCCGCGGCTGACGGCATAACCGACGACACAAACGCAATACAAAGCGCAATAGACTCAGCCTTTAAGTCGGGCGGAGGACGCGTTATTCTGCGCGGCGGTAATTTTATTTCAGGGACTATATGTCTCAAATCCAACATTTCCCTTGAAATTGACAGCTCTGCCTGTCTTACCGCCTCTCCCGATATTACCCGCTATACGTGCGGTACGCACCATAACAGATACAGAAACGAAAAAGAGCTTGACAAGTGTTTTATATTTGCGGAAAACGCGGAAAACACAGAGCTTTGCGGAGGCGGTACAATTAACGGAAACGCAGAAAGTTTTCCTAATAAAGGCAGTATATACCGTCCTATGATGATGAGGTTTTTAAACTGCAGAAATATACGCCTGCACGACTTAAAGCTTTATAATTCTGCGGCGTGGACCACGGCGTTTCTTGACAGCAGCAGAATTTTTGTAAGCAATCTTGATATCAAAAATGATAAAAACTACAACGGCGACGGACTTGATTTTGACGGCTGTTCGCATATTTTCGTATCAGGCTGCTGTATACAGGGCACGGACGACAATCTATGCCTTCAGTCAAGCGGTCTGCCCGTGCGCGACATACATATCTCAGACTGCACGTTTTCCTCTATTTGCGCGGCAATCCGCATAGGTCTTAAATCCATCGGCTCTATATCAGACGTGTATATATCGCATTGCACTATGAAAAACGTATGGCGCGAGGGAATTAAAATAGAGTGCAGCGAAGGCGGAAATATATCTGATATTAACATTCACGATATAACCATGAACGACGTTTCGCGTCCGGTATTTATTCTGCTTAATAACCGCTTTGAGCCGGACGGTCTCGGAAGCTCTCTGGAGCTTGACCATATGCCCGAAATCGGAAATATATCTGATATAATAATTTCGGACATTAACGCGTCGGACAGTACGGAAATGAAAAATACACATTACAGATTTAACGACGATATTATGGGACGTCCTGAATTTGCCGGTTTCCGAATAGACGCTGAGAAAAATCACCCGATATGCAATTTAACGCTTCGCAATATTACATATAAATTTATAGGCGGCGTAAAGCTTTCTGATATTCCTCATAAATATCCCGATGTGGTTGATAAACTTATATATCCGAACGCAGTCTCATCAGAAAACTATTATCCCGATTGGAGCCGCGCTTCATTTATGGATATACGAAACGTCAACGGATTGTCTTTAAACAATATATACTGTTCTTTAACTCGCCCTGACGAACGTCCCGATATTATTACGGAAAACTGCGTATTTTCCAATAAATCAGATGTTAAATAATATTGATAAATATCGCACATATACGTTACGTTTCAAACTTTTAATTCACAAACAGCTATGATATTATTATGACGTAAACGTCGTTTTCTCTCCCCTTCTATGTTATACGGCGTTGAATGAAAAACATCGGCACATTAAGTGACGATGTTTTTTACTGTTTGCTGCGCAACTTATTTAAGCAAAAACAATCGGAGCTTAAAGCCCCGATTGTTTTTCGCTATTCAGACGTTTCCGTTCTCACGCATTCCCCGTTTACATATTCGCTTACTTTTACGCATATTTTTTCGCCCGTATCCATGTTTAATACTTCGACTATCTGCTTTCTTCCGTCCGCAAGCTCGACCGCTATCTTATTATTACTCACATACTCCGTATGTTTAATCATTCTGTCTTTTTCATGCGGTTCCAGAATACTTATAAAACCTGCTTGCTTTCCGCGTTTTCTCTGAGCGACAAATCTTCGTCTGTCGCTCTCGTCGCCAACAGGATAGTCGCTGCCTATGTCGGACACAAACCGTACCGCATTCATACCCGACAAGGAAACCGTAATAACAGATTCCTTATCTTTATCCAACACATCGGCCGGAATGGCATGCTCGTATTTCTTCATCTCTATTTTTACGGGACCGCCGCCGTAATCAACACCTGCTCCGTTTCCGCAATCCACATTTCGGGTATCGTATTTTATTTCTGACATATATATCTTTTCGCCGTTTTCAAGAATAAAATACGGGTCTCCCCAGAAAATACTTTTAAGAGTCTCAGGCGCGTTATTATGGTCTACCATTCCGTCCTCAGTCCGCACATGAAGCGTTAATTTACTTCTGCCGGTAATATCAACATCTATATAGCGCCGCCCGAATATCCATGCTCCGAATTTGCCGTCTGCCAATGTTTCTCCGTCTGCCGCAACGCTGTAAAATAATCTTTTTGAAATCGGATAATATTCAGGATCACAGCCGACTATAAGCTCTGAATCTTCATTTGAAATATAATATAAGTCGCTGTATTCAACTCCCGGCACGTTATGTCCGCTTCTGAACGGATGCTTTCCTATCCACGGCGCTTTTCCGCTTTCCGCCTCCGTGTATTCATGTGCAAACGACAGCACAGCAGTGCCGCTTTGATTATATCTGTCGACCTCCGTTATAAACTGCGCCGAGGACAGCGGATTATCCGATAACCTGTCTGTATGAGAAGCCTTTTCAATCTGACCGTCAATTCCCAAAAGCCCCTTCAAGTGATATATGCAGTCGTAGTCATGCTCCTCCTCGCCCTTCATATAATCAAAGCATACAATGTAATCGTCGGTCAGCACCATACATCTTCTCTGCTCCACAGGTTCGGTAAATTCTGTACGTACCGCATAGTCAGGCGCATCCTCCGGAATGTGCAAGTAACGCCCCTCAACCCATGTGCGCTCCTCAAAGTCCTTTTCGCCGTTTAAAACCCGCCAGCCGCCATACGGCGGATTTGACCATTTGGCGTTATTTTCTATCGCCGCCGCCTGAAACAGCCTGCCGCTGTAGAAAAGTATTCTCTTTGCTTCGCTCGGGTCCTGCATTTTCAGGTCAACAGTGACCATATTATGGGTTATACTTGTCTGCACAAAGAATTTATACATATATGTACCGTATGAATACCACACATTCTCAGGATTAAACAACGAGCGTCCGTCGCGGCTCACTGCGTTTAACGCGCAACGGTCATAATGCCCGTGAGCGCCGCCGTGCGAACCATATTTGAGGCTAGCCTCAATTTGGTTTTTATCCTCTCTGCCGTCTGTATTCGTCCTTAGTAAAGCGACGCCGCCGTTGTCAAAATAACAGGATTTATGACAAAAATCATTTTCAATGTCGGGAAGCTCCGCTTCGCCGTAAAACAAATCGCGGTGCGCATTCTCCGCATTTAGTATAATTTTTGCATATTCCGGCTTTCTGTAAAGCGCATATGCAATATCATACCTTGAATCATACGACGCTTTTGACGCGCCCTCAAACATTTCCTCCGAGCTGTCGTTAACGCCCTGCGCCACGCTCCTGTAATTAGCCATTGATACAAGACTATCCCATAAATCCTGTATGCAGTTGTAATTTTTTGAAGTTCCGCCGTAAATATCCCAGCTTAATCCGTCAACATGCTTGCCCCTAAAATGTACTTTATTTGAATAATTAGCATTCACCCACCAGTGCGCAATATTTATTCCCCATGGTCTTAGCGACAACGCACATTCTGAGAATAATCCCGCAACCATCTGATTATATCCGATGGAGCACTCGCACCACCATCCGTCCGACATCACTCCCGCACGAAGATGCTCTAATATTCCGCCAACCCCAAAAGTAAACCTTTCTATTTTCTCTCTGTCCTGAAGCGCCATTGCGCAGTACAGCGCTCCTGTCGCCTCCGCGAGCGACCAGTTAGATATTCCTCCGTCGCTCAACGCCCAGTCAAGAAAATCAATAAATAATCTGAACGTATAATGTATATTTTCGTGGTCTTTTTGTGTAAGAACGCCAATATCGTGGATAATATCATACGCCCGCGCACAGTATTTAAAAAATTCCCCCTCGTGCACAAGCTGCTGGGAACAGGCTTTCATCCGGTTAGGATATCCCGCCTCTCTGTCGCTGAGCAACCGCAGAAACTCCGCGCTCTTTTCGGCAAATTCTCGTCTGCCCGTAAGAACATAACATGTCGCAGCATTGTAGCAATGCTCTGAGTTCTTAGTAATAAACATTCCTCCCGCATAATTACCGATTTGCGGCACTTCCCAATCCTCAGCTCTTTTTATGTATTCATTTGCGAGCTTTTCCGCCCATGCATAATTTTTCATTTTATCTTTAACTTTTTCCCAGCCATCGGCGGTATGCAGGATATATGGATGCTCCATATGCCGCACGCTGTAAAACTCCAGTATTTGTCCGAGGTTGCCGTCGCCGTTCGGCACAATATGAACCCTGTGCTTTTCAAATCCGCCCGGCACAATTCTGTCGCTCATAACAACCTTTATATAGCACTCCTTCTCCTCAAACGGAGCAAGCACAATCTCATCCTCCGTCACATACGGCGAAAGCACCTCCCATCCGCTTTTTTCAAACTCAAAGCTGATTGCCTGCGTTTCGTCAATGCAGTTCACAACCTGCAGTCTATATTGTATTTCTCCGTCTGGGTCTGCAGATTTAGACATAACATGGGCGTGCGCATACACTCCTTTTCCTTTCAGCACCATCAGATTTTTTACCGGTCTGCTTATCTCAACGCTCCTCAAATACCGCCATTTTGCAGGCATTGACGAAAGCAAATCAAACTGATTGAGAGGAGCGACAAGCTTTACAATGCCGTCGCCGCAAACAGTAGCTTTCCATGTATAATAATCTATTATTTCCTCGGCATTTATCTCGCCAAAATCCAAAAGTCCGACCCTGACTTCCACTGTTTCCTTGCCGTGAACCTCCGTTTCAAAAGAAAACCCATACCAGCCGAAAAGGTCTGCCGTATAATCATTTTCAGGAACTAATCCTATATTTCTCCAGCTGCTTGTATCGGGAGTTTTTGGATATATATAACAATTTCCTACTCTGTCCCAATTATCCATTTTTAATATAAATTCCGACATTTCTTTAACCTCCGGTTATTTTAATATTATGTTAGCAATTTTTTAAGCTATTTATATAACCTTTGAGTTTTTCAGGCAACATAATAT
>CATJNN010000232.1 GCA_949742185.1 uncultured Clostridia bacterium
CAGTGCATTGCCTTTCCTGCCATTTCATCAAGTTTTTCAAAATCCTTTATTACGACCTTTATACGCTCAAGACCTTTTCCGTCAACTAATAAATACCCTTCGCCTGTTTCATTCTGTTCGTTCATCAATTCAGTATATCCGCCAAATAACATTCGCTTGCCCTCTGCGTCTAAATTTCCCATTGCAATACGACACTTGAAATTAAATCTGGCAGAGCCGAAGTAAATACTATCAGCCCTCTGAACTCCTACTAAAATATGGTAATTATACACTCGGCTTATCGTAACTAATTCCTCAAGTTTAGAAATCATATCCTCTCTAATTTTTTTATCAAGAGAAGTTACAAACGAACTCCACTCGTCAATTACTAAGTACTGCGGTTTTTTTGCCGCTTGTCCACTCCCTTGTTGCTTCTTGAAAAAATTATAAAAATTATTCATACCCCTTACACAATCTTTATATGAATAATATAGAGGACAATCTGAAAACTCACGAAAATCATAATTCTTGAAATCCAAAATATGAAAATTTGCTGACGGCTGATATTTAGCTATCTTTGCCATTATGGTTTTCATCAAAACGGTCTTACCGCTTCCCGTATTCCCACAGATTACAGCATTTAACAGCCTATCCACCGTCATATTACTGCCCAAATTTTCATCATCAAGCGTAATTTCTGCGGGCTTATAATATTTTTTCGGTGTGATAAAAATTTCCGTTATTTTACCGCCCCTACAGACACGAATATCACTTATACGCATATCAAGAGCCTGTTCCAATGCTTCTGCGTTATCCATAAACATAGTTCGGGTAATATCCTTGTTACTAATAGAGTAAATATACTTGTGCTTGCCACAGGGTATTACAGAGCGTAATTTAGGAAATTCGTCTGTTCTGTTTGTTATAGCGTGACGGCGACATACTTTATCAAACTTTTGCTTAACTTGCAGAGGACAACGCACAAGCCGAACAAGAGAAATCAGTCCTGCAAAGGCAACCGTTAGTATAATAGTATCAAAGACTGTATGCGTGTATTGCATTTTCCTAATCATTGACGGAATATGAGAATACAAAAAATTTTCCCTAACGCTCCATACCGTCAGCACAGCAATTAAATATACTAATACCGTTATAATATACTTTTTATTTTTATATATAAAGTTTTTC
>CATJNN010000233.1 GCA_949742185.1 uncultured Clostridia bacterium
AAATTTTAATATACTAACCCTATTTCAGATTTTTTAATTAATAAAAAGACTGATTATTTTTGTACTTAATTATAGAATTTTTAATTTTGAATAAATTTAATTTTTTTGTTGACAAATAAACTAAATGCTGATATAATATATAAGCGTTGAACGAGGGCCATTAGCTCAGTTGGTTAGAGCATCCGGCTCATAACCGGACGGTCTGGGGTTCGAGTCCCTGATGGCCCACCAAAACTCGACAGTAAGCTTGATGCAAAGTTATCAGTTACTGTCGTTTTTTATTGCTTTAATTTATTTTTTGTGGTATAGTAGGTTAAACTAAAAAGTTAAAAATAATGAAGGACTTATATGCGCAAGGATGGAAAATTGGTGAAACAGATTGTTTTGTTATATTATATAACTTTTAAATTATATATAAAGGAGATAAACAAATATGAAATTAACAAATGAAATACAAGCTATTATGAATGAGCGTTTTGGACATGATACGCTGTTATCTCTTGCAACAGTTGATAGTGGCATACCTAATGTAAGAATAGTAAATAGTTATTATGAAGATGGCTCATTCTATGTTATAACTTATGCACTTTCACATAAAATGAAGCAGATAAATAAAAATTCTGCTGTTGCAGTATGTGGTGAATGGTTTTCAGCACATGGCATAGGAGAAAACTTAGGACACATTCTGAAAAAAGAAAATGAGGAAATTGCTGATAAATTAAGACAGGCCTTTGCAGAGTGGTATTCTAACGGTCATACAGATGAAAATGACACGCATACTTGTATATTACGCATAAAACTTACAGATGGTATTTTGTTTCATCATGGAGTAAAATATAATATTAATTTTATAGTATAAAAAACTCTGAGAAAATATTGATTTAAGCTTCTGTTACGGCTCGACCTGCAACGTTAGAAAATAATGTGAATAAAAGTATTAACCTGGAAAATAGAAATGTATATTCGTATCGGTTTGAACATAAACACAATAATCTGAAAAATAACGAGACCGACCAAGTTAATGATATGCGCTCTCCAATTATAGAGGTGCATTTTTGTAAAGGGAAGGTGCAAAATTCTCTTAGAGGATACAGTTTGTATCAATATTATAGTCCTTTTTCAAACAGAACAAATCCGAACTTTTCTCTTATCGGTGATAGGTTCGGATTTTGTTTTAGTGATAATAAAAATGACAGTATTAAAATTCACTTGATACTGCCGTTTATGTAAATTGCAAAATCATTTATATTTTGATTTATAAGAATTAACACCTGCCATATTAAATGATATTAAAGCACGCAAAGCTAAAAAACTGACGATGGTAAATGAATATAACAGATTAATATTTGTTATGATTTGATAGATATATGTACCATTATCTTTGTTGTCGCCAAACAGCAAAACGGCATAGAAAATCTATGCCGTTTTGCTGAAAATAATATTACCGCTTTATTAGTATTGCCCTTATACCACTGATTTTTTTCAATTTTCAAGCGCGCTTATTTTATCTAGTCTGTTCTGATGCCTTCCGCCCTCAAACTTCTCGTCAAGCCATGTATCCACAATCATGCATGCAAGCTCAGAGCCAATCACTCGCCCGCCCATACAGATTATATTTGCATTATTATGCTGCTTCGCCATTTTCGCGCTGAAAACATCTCCGCACAACGCGGCGCGTATACCGTCGGCTTTGTTTGCCGCAATAGAAATGCCTATGCCGGTTCCGCAGATAAGTATTCCACTTTTACATGCTCCGCCTGTAACCGCTTCGCACACCGTCTTTGCAATGTCTGGATAATCGACGCTTTCTTCTGAATATGTACCAAAATCCTTATACGCTATTCCCCGCTGTTCAAGATGTTTTATAATATACCCCTTTAATTCAAAACCGCCGTGGTCGCTTCCTACTGCTATCATTTATTCTTCTTCCTCTCTGTATTTTCTCTTTCCGCCTGCGACTTTTTTAAATAACATGGTTTAACTTGCAAATATGTCATACTTTTGCCATCCATATATTTTCTCCATGCGCACGCCGCTGTTGACGCCGCCTGCGGCAATACCGCCGCCGTACCCGCGAAATGCGCGTCCTTACCCAAAGCCTGTGTTATTTTATCTCTGTAAGCCAAAACTCCGTCGCCTACAAAAAAAGCCTTTCTTTTCTGATTTTTTATTTTCTTTAAAAAGACTTCAAGCGCACCGTCCGACGGCTCGTCAATACATACCAGTTTCCCGCTGCGCCACTCATACACCGCATGGTATACATTCTCATGTCTCGCGTCTATTACAGGACAGACAATATCCTCGGTTCCGCACGAATTGTACGCAAGCGACTCCAGCGAATTCACCGCCGCAACAGGCTTTCCCGACGCATGAGCCAGCGCATTTATCGTTGCAACGCCAATACGAACGCCTGTGAACGAACCCGGACCATTTGAAACAGCAAACAAATCTATATCGTTCACATCCAGTTCCGATTCCGACAAAACCATGTCGATCATAGGCATGATTTTTTGCGAATGCGTTTTTTTATAATCAGACGTATACTGAGCAATCAGTCTGTCATTCTCTGTCACAGCCGCCGTGGCTGTGTTTGATACAGTGTCAATCGCTAATATCTTCATTATTATCCCCGTTTTTCAATCTTTATAAGCCTGTAATCATCAGACTGCTCATAATCCTTAAATATGCTGATTTCATACCGCTTTTCCGGAAGCAGCCCCGCTATTTTGCCACACCATTCAATAACGCATATACCGTCGCCGTTTATATACTCGTCAAAACCTATTTCATACATCTCATCCTCATCGTCTATACGATACACGTCAAAATGATAGAGCGTAATATCTCCTTTGTGCTCGTTCACAATCGTAAATGTCGGACTGGTTATATAATCAGATATATTAAGCCCGTCAGCCAGTCCCTGCACAAACGCGGTCTTACCTGCGCCCAAATCGCCATACAAGCAAATCACATCTCCGCTGCAGAGCTGCGCCGCAAAAGAAGATGCGATTTGTTTTGTGTCTTTCACACTATATGATTGATATTCCATCAGAACAATCCCTTTATTTTACCGTTTGCGTCAACGTCAATATTTTCAGCGGCAGGGTTCTTCGGCAATCCGGGCATTGTCATTATATTCCCTGTCTGAGCCACAATAAATCCCGCGCCGTTAGATACGCGCACCTCTGAAACAGTTACTGTAAATCCCGACGGACGCCCTAAAAGAGATGCGTCGTCCGACAGCGAATACTGCGTCTTCGCCATACATACAGGTATTTTATCAAGCCCCAGCTCTTCAATCTTCTTTATTTGCTTCTCAGCCTTTTTCGTGTATGAAACTCCGCTTCCGCCGTATATTTGAGTAACAATAGCAAATATCTTTTCTTTTATGCTATCCTCCGTATCATACACAAATTTACAGCCATCATCATTTTTCTCCGCTGCCTCAATAACCTTTTCGGCAAGCGCAACACCGCCCGCACCGCCTTTTGCGAATACCTCAGACAGAGCGTAATCCGCCCCATACTGAGCGCACATATCGGCAACCGCGCAAAGCTCCTCCTCCGAATCCGTATCAAAGCGATTAATTGCAACAACAACCGGCGCTCCAAATGAACGCATATTTTCGATATGTTTTTCAAGATTTACCATGCCCGTTTTAAGCGCGTTCACATTCGGCTCTTTAAGCTCGCTTTTTGCAATTCCCGCATTATATTTAAGCGCGCGCACAGTTGCGACAATAACAACAGCGTCAGGACTAATACCGGCAAAGCGGCACTTAATATCCATAAACTTCTCAGCTCCAAGATCCGCTCCGAAGCCCGCTTCTGTAACGGTGTATTCCGACAGCTTCAGCGCAAGCTTCGTCGCCTGCACGCTGTTACAGCCGTGCGCAATATTTGCAAACGGTCCTCCGTGCATAAAACACGGCGTCCCGTTCAGAGTCTGAACAAGATTTGGCTTTAACGCGTCCTTCAAAAGCGCTGTCATCGCACCGTCGGCATGCAAATCAGCCGCTGTCACTGGTTTTCCGTCCTTGTCATAGGCAACTATAATCCGCCCAAGCCGTTCTTTTAAATCGCCGAGATTTTCAGCAAGGCACAAAACCGCCATTATCTCAGATGCAACTGTAATCATAAATCCATCCTGACGCGGAACTCCATTCATATTCCCGCCAAGACCTGCAACTATGTCACGAAGCGCGCGGTCGTTCATATCCAGCACACGCTTCCACACAATATCATTGATATTTATATTAAGCTCATTCCCCTGATGAATATGATTGTCAATCATGGCGGACAACAGGTTATGCGCTGCCGTTATAGCGTGCATATCGCCCGTAAAATGCAGATTAATATCCTCCATAGGAATAACCTGACTATATCCGCCCCCTGCAGCCCCGCCCTTAACGCCCATAGCAGGCCCCAAAGACGGCTCGCGAAGCGCTATTATAGTCTTTTTTCCCAGAAGTTCAAGCGCTTCTCCAAGCCCTACGGTTGTGGTTGTCTTTCCCTCTCCCGCCGGAGTCGGATTTATAGCGGTAACGAGAATCAGCCTCCCGTTTTTATTCTGCGATACTCTTTTCCATGCATCAGACGAAACTTTAGCCTTATATTTTCCATACATTTCAAGCTCATCAGGCAAAATTCCGGCTTTCTCAGCTATGCATGCTATAGGTTTTATGTCCGCCTGCTGTGCAATCTCAATATCAGTAAGCATTACAACGCCTCCCCGAGCAAAACATTATTTTTTAAATGATATACGGTCTTCATGCACCTTTTTCAACAGCATATTGAGTCTGTTTTCAATGTCGCCCAAAATATCATCGGCATACTGATCGCAGTCTGCTTTAATATCCATAGCCTGCGCCTGAGCGCTGTTCATCATAGCGTTTGCCTGGTCATATGCCTGCTTTGTGATTTCATGCTCGTCAATAAGCTGAATGATTTTTTCCTCCGTGCTTTTACGCATAGTCTCAGCTTTGTTCTCCGCCTCGGTTAAAATGCGCTCGCGCTCTTCCTTGACCCAGCGCGCCTCCTTAACCTCGTCCGGATATACAAGGCGCATCTCCTGGATATAGTCCAGAAGATTTTCCTTATCGATAAGTATTTTACCTGTGAGCGGCACCGGCGTAGCCTTGTCTATCGTTTCCTCCATCATATCAATGATTTCCATAATTTCCATGATTGCAGTCTCCTATCTTTTAGTCGGAAAATTTATCTCTGATAATTCCTATAATCTCATTTGGCACAAGTCCCTCAAGTCTGCCGTTATATTTTGCGACTTCCTTAATCATACTTGAGCTTATATAGGAATACTTTGTGTCCGTCATCATAAACATTGTTTCAAAATCCGGATTAAGCGCTTTGTTTAAGAGCGCCATCTGAAATTCATACTCAAAATCAGCTACCGTGCGAAGCCCTTTCACTATGACCGTTGCATTTTTTGCCTGAGCAAAGTCCACGAGCAAACCACTGAATGTGTCAACCTCAATATTTGGAATATGTATGGTGACCCTGCGTATTAGGTTTGCGCGTTCCTCCGCCGCAAAAAGCGGCTGTTTGCTGCTGTTGTTTAGCACGCCGATTACAACTTTGTCGTATACCTTTGAAGCGCGCTCAATTATATCAAGATGCCCGTTTGTTATCGGGTCGAAGCTTCCGGGATATACAGCTATCCTCATTCTTTCTCTCCCTTGCGGTAAATTGTGACATATGTTCTGCCATACCTGCGCTGCTTTAAGATTGATAAACCCTCAGCAGACCCACGCTCGTCAGTATTGTCGCTTTCAAGAACTACAATCCCGTTCTCCGACAAAATACCACGCTCCGCAATCAACGACAAAACAGGCAGAATATACCCTTTATTATACGGCGGATCCAAAAAAATTATATCGAAGCTTTTTTCTGTCCGCGATATATAATCCTCCGCGTCTGCGCGGATAATTTCGCTGTTTTGCTCAAAACCAAGCGCTGCGGCGTTTTTTCTTATAACCTCCAGCGAGCGGTAATCTTTGTCTATACACACGGCTCCGCACGCGCCGCGGCTCACAGCCTCAAACGCCAGCGCTCCGGTACCGCAAAACAAATCCAGCACCTCGCCGCACGGAAAATATTCCTGTATCAGATTGAAAATCGCTTCCTTAACCCTATCCGTAGTGGGACGAATGGACATACCGTTAAATTCAAAAAGCTTGTGACCCTTGCGAACTCCCGATATAATTCTCATTCTACAATCCTCC
>CATJNN010000234.1 GCA_949742185.1 uncultured Clostridia bacterium
CCAAGCGTGATTAAAACAAATATTCCCGAGCCGTTTCCGCTTGCCGTATATTCTCCCAAAGCGGCGCAATTCGCGTCGTTGTCAATCTTAACAGGCAAATCCAAAAACTTTTTAAACTTCTCCGACATAGGATAATGCTCCATCGGTATATTGTTGGAGTATATTATCTCGCCTGTTTTTAAATCAACAGTTCCCGGACAGCCTATGCCCACGGCGCATACGTCTGACATATCAATCCCGCCGTCTGCTATAAGCCTTTTAGCCAGAACCGCCATATCCGACACAATTTCATCCGTGGGTCTTTCTTTATTTGTGGAAACAGACCCTTTTGCAACTATTCTGCCGTTTTCATCAACTAATCCCGCGGCAATATTCGTGCCGCCCAAATCAACGCCTATGTTATACATGTTATCCTCCATCAATAAAGTAATTACCAAAACAGCTTATCAAAGCCCTTTAACTTATAAATAGCTTCAGTGTAATAGTAATCGCCATAAATTATTGCCGTATTAAGACCTGCCTCGCCTCTGCCGGGTCTGTACGCCTCGGAGCAGTAATTAAGCAGATTATCTCTATCCGTCGTATAGTCCGCCGCTTTTTCGTCAAGCGCCTTTAAAAGCATAAGCGCGGCGTTTAAGTAATTCTTTTTATCGTATTCGCCGCATGTTTTAGATATCTCCAAAAGCCCGCACGCCGCGCACGCCGCCGCCGTTGCGTCGTATATAGCAGGCTCGGGCGGCTGTCTGAAATCAAGCGGTACAATCCAATTGCTTTGCGCAGCGCACGCAATAAAAGCGTTTGCAACCTTTTTAGCAGTCATAAGATACTTTTCATCACCTGTATGTATATATGAAAGCGCAAATCCATATATCGCCCATGCCTGACCGCGCGTCCATGTCGAGCCGTCGGCATAGCCCTGACCTCCAAGCGATTTTACGACGCTTCCGTCCTTCGGGTCAACCTCGACTATATGATGCGACGTGCCGTCGGCTCTTATATGCGTTTTCATAACCGTGTCCGCATGATTTACCGCCATTTGCTTATAGCGGTCGTCTCCGTGTTCTTTCGCCGCCCAATACAGCATGGGAATATTCATCATAGAGTCTATAATCAGCTTATTATAGCCGTCCGTGTCGCTGTCTGCGTTCCATGAACGCACATATTTTCCTGCAGGATTATATCTTGCGGCAAGAAAATCAGCCGCATACAGCGCGCGCAGTCTTGATTTTTTGTTCCCTGTCAGTCTGTAATTTACTCCCGCGCTTATATGCCACATAAAGCCTGCGTCATGGTGCAGGTGGTCATACTCGGCAAACGCGCCGTCAAGAAGCTCTTCCGCATTTTCCGCCGCTTTTCTGTACAGCCCGTCGCCTGTCCCTACATATAAAAGCCACATATATCCCGGCCAGAAGCCGTTTGTCCACCATGAAATATCATAGGGCCATTTACCCGAGGCGCAGTCGTCAAAATCGCCGTTTTCATCTGTCGTATACGGAATTTTATTTATATTTTTCTCCGCAACAATCTTCATTTTTGCGTCTATCTTATTCCATACTTCGTCCGCCCATTTTTTATCGTCAATGCTTAAGTTATACATACCGTACAATCCTTTCTTAATTATAAAAATGGGAACCGTTCAAAAAATGTCTTGTTTTTTGTACGATTCCCTTTCTTATTTACTGATTATTTTTATTCGCAAGAAATTCGTTTATCTGACGAATTGCTTCTTCTCTTATTACGCCGAGCCCGTTATCCAGACATTTATTGATGTTCTCATTAAGCTTTCCCACGGGGTCTTCAAGCGCGCCGTGAGCCAGCGCCGTTTCAACCTCCGACTTTATTCCCGAAACTACCGTCGATTCGGTCTGAAGCTTAGAGGTGTCGAACATAAATCCCGCAAGAGGACTTTCATAATACGCGTCTCTGTCAAGGTCATACTTTTTATACTCATACACGTCCTCGCTTAACGTATTCAAAAATCTTACGTAGTTAGGATTCCACGTCATAACGTATCCCGGGAAGGAATACGCTTCTTTATCCGCGCTCTTTATCTGCTCGTATCTGTCATCGCCTATAGCGTTCCAGTCCTCGCCCTCGACGCCAAGCTCAAAAAGGTCATGATTTGACGAGTCGGCATACAGCCAGTTAAGGAATGTAAGAGCCTTGTCAACCTTCTTTGACCATGCAGGAATACATATGAAGTTATTTCCCTGAAGGTTTGTCACTCTCGCCTCGGGCTGCATATTCTTCACTTCATTATTTATAATGAATACGCCAAGCTCCGCATCGGGAATAGCCGACTCAAAATCTGTTAATTTCTGTTCATAGGTATCAAGATTATCTACCATCGCGGCGGCTTTCATACCTGTTACCATCGCCCACGCGTCTTTTCTGTTAAGAGAGTCTCTTTCAAGGTATTTATTCCATTCCCTGATTTTTTTAAGTCTTGCAAGACCAAGCTTTTCACCGTCTCTGTATTCTTCGGGGAACGCCGCAAACCTGTCTAAATTCTCGCCCTGATATACAATATCCTCAACCCTTGTATTATCCTCATTAAGTCTTACATACGCCATCGCGCCCAGATTCAATGATACAATATGGTTTTTTGCGAGCTCTACGTTATAATCGTCCCTGAACAAGGAATAAAAACCTCGGGACGCCGATACTCCGAAAGGTACCATACCACTTAGCGAGCTGTCGGCAAGCACAGCGTCAAAAAATGCCTGAAGCTCGTCGTAAGAATTTATCTGACCGCCGTCGCCTATATTATACTTCTTAGCAAGGTCTTTCCTGTAGTATACACAGTCAATTCCGTTGCCGTACGTTCTCATCATAGGCAAGCCGTACAGATGACCGAAATAATGGTTAGCGTCTGCAATTTCCTTCGGGAACGCCTTTGTAAGGTTCGGATATTTGCCGTTTTCGATATAATCCTCAAGCGGAACGTACATCTCATAAGCCGCAAAATTTTTTAATTTATTAAACGGCGCGTCGAATACTATGTCATAATTCTCAGAGCCAATCATACGAAGATTAAGCTTTTCTTTATAATCGCCCTGCGATATCCATTCGACGTCTATATGTACCTTCGTTTCCTTTGCTCCCGTTTCCTCATACTTTTTCATCACCCTGTCCCAGCCCGTAGGCTTTGTACCCGACAGCATAATCTTTATTGTATCCTCATCGCTTGCGCCTCCTCTGCAGCCTGCAAGCAGTCCGCACGACATAACCGCCGCAAGTCCCAGCGACATCATTCTTTTAAAATTGCGTTTCATCATAATCCTCCATTCTTCAATATATTATCCTTTTACGCTGCCGACTGTCAAGCCCTGCACGAAATATTTCTGCAGGAACGGATACAAAAGCACGATAGGTCCTATCGTAACAACCGCCGTAGCCATCTGCGTCGTTTCCGCAGGAACAAGCCCGTCTGTTACAACGCCCGCCTGAGCGGCATTTTGCTGAACGTACTGAATATTCTTTTGTATCTGCATTACAAGGTATTGAAGCGGATATTTCCAGTCCGTATGTATATACAAAAGCGCCTTATACCATTCGTTCCAGTACGCAAGCGCGTAAAAGAGCCCGACTGTCGCAATACCCGGCAGCGATACCGGAAGGATAATTGAGAACAAAATCTTTACGTCGTTCGCGCCGTCTATACTTGCCGACTCAGAAAGCGCATCGGGTATGCCGTTAAAGAAGTTTCTCATAAGAAGCAGATTCCACGCGTTTACAAGCGACGGCAGTATCAGCGACCACAAGGAATCTGACAAATGCAGGTATCTTGTAACCCACAGATATGTCGGAACAAGACCGCCCGAAAAGAGCATTGTAAAGTATATGAAAAATGCAATCGCTCCCCTGTAATGCATATTCTTTCTGGAGAGCGCATACGCGCAGGCACAGGTGACAAGCATACTCAAAACCGTACCCACCACTGTTATGAATATAGTCACTCCGTATGACGGAAGCACCGTTCCCGATTTAAACAAAAGTGAATACGCTTCCGTTGAAAACTCCTTGGGCCAGAAGCAGTAACCGAACTGGTTTAGGCTTGCCTGAGAAGTAAATGAGCTTGATATTACAAGTATAAACGGTATTAGGCACGCAACTGCAAACGCAATAATAAATGCATGAATTATAATTGTTGCTGCAACGTCGCCCTTAGAGCTTTTAATTCTTTTCTTTGCCATGATGATAAAATCCCCTTTCTTAGAATAATGCCGATTCCGGACTCCATTTGTTTGCCACCTTGTTGCAGAGCACAACAAATGCAAAACCGAGTATTGACTGTATCAAACCAACCGCCGCCGTTTGTCCCATCGACGGATTTTCAAGAAGCTGACGGAAAAGGTATGTGTCGATTACGTCCGTTGTCGGATACAAAATAGAATTGGAGCCTACCATAGCGTATATCATGCCGAAATCACCGTTAAATATCTTGCCGACGCTCATTATGGTAAGCATTATAATCGTATTTTTCAGCATCGGCAGTGTGATTTTAAATATACACTGCGTTTTTGACGCTCCGTCAACCGCCGCCGCCTCATAAATAGAAGAGTCTATACCTGTTATTGTCGCAAGATACACAATCGAGCCAAAGCCCGCGCCCTGCCAAACCTTAAGCAACACCAAAATTGTGGGCCATACAGACGCAGTATTATAAAACTCTATGGCTTTGCCGCCGGCCATTGTAATAAGCTGATTTGTAATACCGTTTGCGGATAAAAGAGCCACCGACAGCATTGAAACTATCGTCCACGACATAAAATGCGGAAGAATTACTATAGACTGTGTTATCTTCTTCACCCATTTATTAGAAATTTCCGCAAGCATAATCGCTATCGCAACTGATGTAATAGTAGTCGCAGCAATAAACAAAATGTTTAAAAACAGTGTGTTGGTCGTAACCGTTATCCAATTCTTTGTTGCGAAAAACGCTTTAAAGTTTTCAAATCCCACAAACGAGCTTCCCCATATACCCTTTAGCGGTCTGTAATCGACAAAAGCGATGTAAAGTCCCGCCATCGGTATGTATGAAAAAAGCACGAAAAATAATATTGCCGGCAGACATAACAGATATAACCACGGATTTCTTTTTATATCCTGCAAGAGCGACGGTTTTAAACTTTTATTTGCCGATTTCTTCATTTTTTGTCCGGCATTTGTTTTTGCTGGTAATGTCTTCACAGCAAAACCACCTCCATTTAGATTTTTGTTATTATAAATATATCGTATAAATAAAGCTATTTCAACTTTGTAAATTTCTCTTTTTATTTGTTTTTTTACAATTTGTTGAGTTTTGATAAAAAACAAAACGCCTTTTGCCTATTTCGGATGTGTGTATAATTTGCACAGACAAATTCAAATTCTTGACATTTGTTCTGTCAAATGTTATAATTATTAAGCAACTATACGTGAAAGGTGTGCTTAGATGAGATTTTTAAATATAAAAGAATTCTATAACCAGATAAAATCAAATAAACTTTTTAAGCATACTGTAATCACATATACCATTATTGCATGCTCTCTGTTTCTGTTTTTTTCATGCGTCACTACTATTTTAATGTCAAACGCCGCAATAAAGCAGCTTACGGACGCAGAGCAAAAAATGCTTGTACAGACTGAGAACACTTCAGATTCTATACTTAGAAATATAAATTATTCTATAACCGATACTTTTGAAAACAACAAAACTATCCAAGACGCTCTTTCAAAGCCATATTCACCGCTGCTGTCGCTTCAGATAACAAATGCGATTTCCACTATTCAAAACAGTTTTGACGCTATTGACAAAGTATATTTGTTTAATTTATCAAACGACATAATATACACGGGAGACGCCCCTGTTTATTCAAGCGCGGATTTTCCTGATAAAGAATTGCTTTCATATATAAAAAGCGCTCATAAATACACTGTGAACAAACCTCTGATTCTTAAATTTGAAGATGAATATACTACCAATAAAATAGTAGAAAAGCGTATGCTTGCGTCCATATATAAGCTCGATAATAACCGTGCGATGGCTGTGTTTATTGATTCCGACAGCTTTAATTCTTTTGTAAACACGCCTCTAACGCACACCAATCAGTATATGACAATTCTTAATTCAGACGGAATTGTTATCTCTTCAACCGACGAATCGCTTTTCGGAACAGATTTATCTGAAGACAAGGTATACCGCAAACTATTATCTCAAACAGCTCAGAGCGGCACTTTAAAATATAGGGGAAAAGTATATTTCTATCGAACCGCTCAGACCATGAACACCTTTTATATAAGCGAAATCCCCCGTTCCGATATTATCAGTTCATTTGCGGTGCAATTCATATTTATACTGCTGTTCGGATGTATTCTGATATTCCTGCTATTTATAAGCAGTATAATGTTAAGCGCGTCAATATACCGTCCGTTTAAAAATCTGAGACAAAGTATAGGAAATATTTTAAACATTGACGACAGCAATGCAGAAACCGGAACAGACGAAGATTTAAAAAACATATCAAAAAATCTTTCCGATATAAAATCAAAATACGACGCAATGCAAACAACAGAAATGCTTTATACAAACTCAAAGCGAAACGAGCTTGTTTATAATATTATAAATGGCTCATACAACTTTGATTCGGATACCCTTGCAGAATATAATATATATTTTCCTTATCCGTATACCACTGTCCTTTTGTTCCGTCTGGATAATACAAAGAAAATAAATCAAAGCGATATAGGGCTTATACAATACGGCATCGCAAACGTGGCAACAGAAATTATGACAAACCATGAAATGCTGTCGTACTCCACGTCTTTCGGCGGAGAATACGATATCACCTTTATCGCAAACCACAAGAGCGCGCATTTTAACACGGAGGCTATCACGCATATTCAAAAATATATAAATAATATATTCTCTGTCACTGCAACTGTATCGTACGATACGGCAGAACATGATATTGATAATATTTCACAGGCATACCGTAACGCCGAATACTCAATGCAATACAGGCTTATAAAAGGACATAATAGTATAATAAGCTATTCTTCACTGCGCGACGCTATAAAAACCTCAGACGCCGCTTATCCTCAGGATTTGGAAAAAGAAATTATTAACGCCGTAAGAGCGAAAAATGAAGATGCTGTTATAACAGCATCGAAAGCATTTATAGAATATCTTTCTGTCTTGCCGTATATGTATATAACCGTATATTCATGTATACTGATTATGACTATTGATATGTATAAAACTAATTCGAGCGATAACGATATTGACACCGTTGCAGATGATTTAACAAAAATAGAAACTATAGACGCTTTGCTTCCTATTATACAGACAAAATGCAGCAGCGCAATGGCGGAGGATGATTCTTCTTCCGGCTCAAAATATGACGTAATCGCTAATAATATAGAAAAATATATTGATGAAAATTATACAGACCCCAATTTGTCTATACATGTTATAGCCTCATATGTGAACAAGAGCGCAAATTATACGCGAAATATATTCAAACAAGTTAAAGGAATTTCTATATCCGACTATATAACCAAGAAACGTTTCGGCGAGGTATGCCGGCTACTTATCGAGACTAATCTGACCGCGCAGACAATCAGCCAGCAAACAGGAATGAGTTCCGGCAGCTATTTCTACACTGCTTTTAAAAAATACACCGGATATA
>CATJNN010000235.1 GCA_949742185.1 uncultured Clostridia bacterium
GCAGCGTCAGCCGCGCCTTTTGCCGCGTCGCCTACAGCGTTAGCTCCGTCTTTAACGGCGTTTCCTGCTGAATCTGCCGCATCCTTAGCGCCGTTTCCAATATCGTTTGCGCCTTTTTCCATTCCGTTTGCCGCGTCGCCCGCAACGCTTCCAGAATTATCGCTTTTAGGCGAAGGCGACGGAGACGGCGTGCTGCTTTTTGTTCCGCATGACGTAAGAGCGCCCGCCAAAACTAAAGCGGCAATCATAAATACTATTTTTTTCATATTATCTTCCTTTCGTAATCCACTGGTTACTTTTTTATTATGCTCATCACAAAAGGAATTATTCAATATCAAAAATACATTTAAAAACCGTTTCACATAAATATTTTTATACAAATTTAAAAATATCCGATTGTTCCAAAACTTTTATTTCCATATCAGACCCTATCATTTTTTTCAAAATATCAACACATATACACTCTGTAGGAAAGTGTCCAGCGTCAATTACGCATATACCAAGCGCATCAAAATCAAGGCATTCATGATATTTCAAATCTCCTGTAATTATAACATCAGCTCCCATATCCGCCGCTTTCTCAACATATTCGCTGCAGCTTCCGGATAAGACCGCCGCGCTTCTGACAATTTTATTTAAATCTCCACAGACTCTCACATATGGAGTTTTAAGCCTTTCTTTAACTATCTGCGCAAATTCTCGAAGCTGTATATCTGATTCCAGCGTGCCTACGCGTCCTAAACCAGATGATAAATCATTAGTATGAATGTCGACAATTCGTATATCACTTAAATTAAATATCTCCGCTAAATAAGCGTTAATCCCTTTTTTCGCGGTATCCAGATTTGTATGCGCCGTATAAACCGCAATTTTATTACATGCAAGCTCGTTTAATATTTTTCCCTGAGGATTATTGAACGTGATTTTCTTAATCGGCGAAAAAATAAGCGGATGATGCGCGACAATCATATCAGCTCCCCATTCTATGGCTTGTCTTGCCGTATCAGGAACAACATCAAGCGTTACCGCAATTTTTTTAGCCTCGCTTTCCAAACAGCCAAGCAGCAAACCGCTGTTATCCCAGCCATATGCCAGCTCCGGCGGACAATATTTTTCTATTCTCTCTATAATATCCTTAACTCTCATAAATTTTCCTCCAGTCTATTAAGCTCGTCTAATCTTTTTTTGATTTTATCAGCCTCATTTTTCTCTCTTTGTGATTTCATAATTCCATAATACATCTTCTCCCATTTATCTCTCTGCCACGCTATTAAATTATGAATATATATATGATTGTAAATAAGCGGAGAAATATAATAATCTATTTCATTTTCCGGCAATATACTTCGGCCGCTTTTAACATCGAAAATCTGATACACTTTCCTTCCCTCAACAGCTAAATCTTCATTAAATATTGTATAACCGTTTTTTATAAGAAATTTTCTCAAATCCGCCTGACCGTTCATTGGTTGTAAAATTAGCTTATCGGCTCTGCGCGCTATATTCTCATCATCTTTCAAAATATTCATTATAGTTACCGCACCCATTCCGGCAATAATAATTTGATTAGCTTCGTCTTCTTTAAGCACGGAAAGCCCGCTTCCAAGCCTTGTTTCAATAATATGTAAAAAACCGTGCTTTTTGATATTATCATGCGCAATAGACAACGGTCCTTCACGAACATCACATGCAACAGCTTTTTTTATAGTTCCATCCTCTGCCAGCGCAATCGGTACATACGCATGGTCTGTTCCTATATCTGCAATAATTTCCTTATCAACATGTGATTTCACCCTTTTTAATCTATCCGTCAACATATTTTTCTCCCATAAACACATAATATACACAATTTACCAACAAAAATATTTATTTTCCCCACTTATCCCCTGACTTATTCACTGGTGTGGATAATTTTTTTTACTTTTTCACACCTCTCAAATCAAGTAATACTCTTATTTTTCAGTTGTGTTACAAAATTATTCACGTTATATTTCAAAAACTGCGGTCATTTTTGTAATTAATTGTCACATAAATATGTAAACCTATAATAAATGGCTTTAACAAGCCATTTTACAAATTTATCTGCGGAAAATTATGGTGTTGATAAATAAGTGGATAGCGTGGATAACTTATTCAAAAATTACCGAGGACAAGCCATTTTATAGTGTGGATAACTTATTTTACATGGTGTGAATAATTCTCTGTAATATTTTCTAAGTTTACATAATTACAAATATATCATAAAAAAATGTAAACCTAATTTTTGTTTTTTATCTGCCTATAATTTAATTAATTAAAATATTAAAGCTATGAACATTATCGTATTTTTACTTGTTAATTCGCAACGCAATTAATTATAAAATCGGCAGAAATTATAAACTGCCGATTTTGTAGATTATTTAATTATATCTGTCTGCATATACGGAACAAGCGCCTCAGGCACAGTAACTGTCCCATCCGGATTCTGATAATTTTCTAAAATTGCGGCAACCGTTCTTCCGACTGCAAGTCCGGAACCATTAAGCGTATGAACATATTTGGCTTTATCTTTAGGCGTTTCTTTATAACGTATGTTAGCGCGGCGAGCCTGATAATCCTCAAAATTAGAACATGAAGATATTTCAACATATCTGCCATAACTAGGCATCCAAACCTCAATATCATATGTTTTCGCGCTCGAAAAGCCTAAATCTCCGGTACAAAGACAAACAACGCGATATGATATACCAAGCTTCTGAAGAAGTTTCTCAGCATCGTTAGTGAGTTTTTCAAGCTCATCATAACTGTTTTCAGGCTTGACAAATTTAACAAGCTCAACTTTATTAAACTGATATTGACGTATTATTCCGCGCGTGTCGCGTCCGGCGGAGCCTACCTCGGCACGAAAACATGCTGAATACGCCGAATATTTAATAGGAAGATCGTCTCCTTTTAAAATCTCGTCTCTATGAAGATTTGTCACTGGTACCTCAGCCGTTGGTATCATAAAAAAGCCGTTATTCTGAACCTTAAACGCGTCTTCCTCAAATTTCGGAAGCTGACCTGTTCCCGTCATTGATTCACGATTTACCATAAACGGAGGCATAATTTCCTTATATTCGCCTTCTATTGTGTGCGTATTTAAGAAAAACTGAATAACCGCTCTTTCAAGACGAGCGCCAAGACCTTTATATACTGTAAAACGTGAGCCAGATATTTTCGCTCCACGGTCAAAATCAAGAATATCAAGATTCGTTCCAATATCCCAATGTGGTTTTGGTTCAAAATCAAATTTTGGCGGCTCTAAATAACGGCGTATCTCGACATTATCATTATCATCATTGCCTACAGGAATCTCACTGTTTGGAATATTTGGAATACGAAGCATATAATCATGAAGCTCTGCGTCAACTTCAGCTACCTGCTTATCCAGCTCGCTTATTTCATTTGACAGCGCGCGCATATCCTCAAAAAGCTGAGTTGTATCCTCTCCCGCTTTCTTCATAGCCGGAACTTTTTTTGAAATTTCATTCTGATTTGCCTTTTTTTGTTCAACATCAACCAAAAGAGCGCGTCGTTTATGGTCAAGCTCAATAGCCGGCGTTATATCCAAATCATTATTTCTTTTTTTAAGAGCTTCTCTTATTTTATCGGGTTCATTACGAAGTATTTTAATATCTAACATAAAATCAATCCTTTCCCACTTTCTTCATAAGTGAATTATACAATATTTTTTCATCGTCAGATAAATTCTCTTCATTTATCTGTTTAAGAATATTTCTCGCTTCGCTATACATCTTTTTAGAAACATATCCGTTCGCAGAAATAATTGCTTCTGAAATACGCACATTTTCCTCTAAAAAACTCACTCGCCCATTAAGCTCGTCAATCGCACGAGTATTTTCCTCCTGAGCCTTTTTAAGAGACATATTTTCCTCAAGCAGCGTTTTATTTTCTTCACTCAAAATTGCCGCGCGCTGAGTAATTCCCTCTGTCTGCGCATTAATCTGATCAGGCTGACTTTGTTCAACCTTTGACTGCGAAAAAAACGCTATTATTATAAGAAGCACAGCAACAACAAATATTAATCCCGTATAAAAAAACAATGAAAAATTACGTCTTTTTTCTGCCATATTTATCGCCTCATTTCTATTGATTTAAAGCAATTAAAAGCGCCTTTTCTTCCTCTTCTGAAATTGCAATCATAGGTTTTCCGTTTTTAATTTCACGAAGATATATATTGCTTCCCTCATGTCCAAACAATGATGTTAAAATAAAACCGTTTCCATCATCGCTGAGAGCCGCAAGAGCAAAACTCATATTTCCGCTTATTCCTCCAAATGCATTAAAATAAACAATTCCTGTTCTGCGAAGCGATGTTGCCGTTTGTCGCTCATATACTCCAAATCTTTCAGAAACATCATCAACCTTACTCATAAGCGTATCTATTTTATCATAATACATTTCAATCGCTCCTGCAAGATTTCCGTTCTTAGCATTTCGGTTAATACGTTTAACTTTTTTATTCACACGACAAAGAGAAATTAATAAAATTAATGTTAACAAAATTAACAACAATACTGCTGAAGATAACGCAATAAGAATGGGGTCGCTTATAAGCGAAAGCCAAATTTCCCAAATACCCATATTAAATTTCCTCCATTTTATTATGAAATTTTATTTTCTATTTTTATATCGTCGTATAACGCTTAAAATTTAAATATATGTAATTCTATACATATCTAATAAACTTATATTAAAATATTATTTTACACGCCTTAAATCGTAATTTTAAGCGTCGGTTTTTCTGTCATATTAACGTGAAATTCCAATTTGTTCCAGTATTCTTTCTAAATCATCATTTCCGTAATATTCAATTTCAATTTTTCCTTTTTTAGCTCCATATGAAACTATAACTTTTGTTCCCAGACCTGAGGATAATTTTTGACCTATTGCTTCAAGCTCAAGAGCATACGCATCTGTTTTTTCTTTTTTCTTTGGAGTAGTTTTTTTCATTTGCTTTGCCAGACGTTCTGCCTGACGCACATTCATGCCGTCATTTATAACCCGTTCTATAAAAGCTCTTTGCATTTGTTTATCATTAATTGATAATGCCGCTCTAGCATGTCCGCTTGTAATTTCTCCTGAAATTAAAAGCTTTTGAATTGCCTCGTTAAGAGACAAAAGCCGAAGAGAATTTGCAATAGCGCTGCGGCTTTTTCCTATCTTTTCAGAAATCATTTCCTGTGTTAAGTCAAATTCATCTAAAAGACTTTGATATCCCAATGCTTCTTCAATAGGATTTAAATCTTCACGCTGAAGATTTTCAATAAGAGCAACCTCCATAACCGTCTCGGGCGAGTATTCACGCACAACAACGGGTACCTTTTTTATACCTGCCAGCTTTGCCGCGCGCCAGCGTCTTTCACCAGCAACAATGCTATATCTGTCGTTTTCAAGTTTAGTAACAACAAGCGGCTGAATAATTCCATGCTGACGAATAGAGTCTGCAAGCGCAGATATTTTATCATTGTCAAACGTTTTCCTTGGCTGACTGCGATTCGGTTCAACTTGACTAAGTGTAACTTCAAACACACCATTACTTTTAATTTCTTCCCCAAAAAGAGCGCTGCGTCCTTTTTTTCCCAAAGCCATTTACTGCACCTCCTGATTTCGTATAACTTCATTTGCAAGAGACAAATAAGCCTCCGCACCGCGGCTTGTAATATCATATTCAATAATCGGTTCTCCGAAGCTTGGAGCTTCAGACAAACGTACATTACGAGGTATAACGCTTGCATAAACTTTATTCGGAAACGCTTTTTTAATTTCATCAAGCACTTCGATTGATAAATTAGTACGAGCGTCAAACATAGTTGCAAGAACGCCTTCAATTTCTATATTCGAATTTAATCTCTGCTTAACCATACGAATAGATTTTATTAACTGACTTAATCCTTCGAGCGCATAATATTCGCATTGAACAGGAATTAACACAGAATCTGAAGCAGTTAAAATATTAAGCATTAAAATCCCAAGAGCTGGAGGAGAATCTATTAATATAAAATCA
>CATJNN010000236.1 GCA_949742185.1 uncultured Clostridia bacterium
ATTTACACCACATTATACAATCAGTGTACAAAAAAACACGATGGTCTTTTACATTATCGCGTTAATCCAACATTTCAATGCAAAAAAACAACAAACCTGCCTCAACAAAAACAGGTTTGTAAAATTATCTTGGCTCGGCGTGACGATTTTACTGTCAAAACTTGCACCGAAGGCGCTCTCATAAAAAGGTGGTAGCGACAGTGTGCCGTTGTGAGCGCGCTTGCAAGCAAACAGGCAAAACAAGCGCGCCTTTTTGCGAAAAAGGCGGAATGCCTGAGCGTGTGACTGATTTTTGTGCAAACAAAAATCGAAACGGAGCAAAATCCGTTCCGACGTGGCACCCCCGACCAGAATCGAACTGATAACTAATCCTTAGGAGGGACTTGTTATATCCATTTAACTACGAGGGCATATGTACCTCTTTGAACAGGCACAAACAATTTAATTGTATATAATAATCCGCGGCATTATTTTTTAATCCTTCTCTTCCTCTTCCATTAAATCTAAAAATGAAACGCTTCTCAGTTTATCAGCAAAAACCGTCTGCGCCTCTGCCAGCGACCTTCTAATTTTACATCTTGCCGATTCTTTACACGAATCAGGATTTTCCATGCATGTATTAATAGCCATTATTCCATCAATAGCCTCAACAACATCCAGCAATGTAATCTCTTTTTTTTTGCTTATGGTATATCCGCCGTTCATGCCGCGATATGACTTCGCCAACCCCGCCTGAACAAGCTTACGCAGAATTTTAAGCGCAAATCTATACGGAATATCGCATTCCTCAGCAATGCGCTTCGCCTCCACATGCTCTTTCCGGCATGTAAGTAAAAGCATAATACGCATAGCATAGTCTGTCTCTCTTGTTATTTTCATCTGTTTTCCCCTATCGTAAATCGAATGAAATATGGTATTATTGTAACTTAATTAATGTATATTGTCAAGCAGAATTTATGTCTTTCACTATGTTTTCGCATATAACTCTTCAGTTCTTATCAGGTTTAATATATGCTCCCGTATATATTCTCCCAAGAAAATCCCTAAGCAGCGCGTCAAATTCACAGCGCGCAACTTTATCTCCAAAGCGCAGCATTTCAAACTCCACTCCTTTTTCAATAGTAGTAAATCCCGCTCGTTTAAATCCGTTTTTCTCGTAGAAACTTCGGCGCCGTATACGCTCCTCATTATTGCTGCTGTTTGCGTCCGGCTTCTCTATATTTAAAATAATCCTATATCCGTCAAACCTTGATTTAATCTCATCCAACGCTGCGCTCCCAAAGCCCTTGCCGCGGCTTTCAGGCTCAAACGCAAGATAAAACACATATATTATATCCATGTATTTAACCGTATACGTTAATCCGACAAATTCTTCGTCGTTGTAAATACCATAAAAATCCGCGTTTTCTCTCAACGCCCTGCGGAGCAACATAAAAAACGGCACCCGTTCCGCTCTCGGAAAAGCATTTACATACAATCTTTTTAAATACTTTACCATATTTTTATCTTCCTTCATATTTCTAAACTCAAGCATTCAAATATACCTCTCATATTCGCTTTCAATCTCACAATGCATATGCGCGTCAGCTTCCTGCCATTTAACAGGATAACCCGCTCCATGCGAACAAAACACGCTATCTGGCGTATTCTCCAAATCGCGTTCAGGCTTATACGACTCTTTTTCTAAAACCTCATCCGTATTATGACATACATCATATCCGTCAAACACCGGCAAGAGACGCCCCTCGCCATGTGTAGTCTGCAAAAACTGAGCCGGATAATCCATGAACTCCGAAAGCGCAACACGCGCTGAAATATGCATCCGTTTCCCATCCGTGAACGGGCCGTTAAATATGCCGCCCATTCTCTGTATATCCGCTATAATCTTTCCGGCGCAATCACTTCCGCACGAAAGCTCTATACGGTAATACGGTTCAAGCAATACGCTGTCGGTCTTACACAATCCCTGACGTATTGCACGGTATGCCGCCTGACGGAAATCCCCGCCCTCCGTGTGCTTCAAATGCGCTCTGCCTGCAATCAGCGTTATTTTAACATCTGTAAGCTCGCTGCCCGTAAGCGTACCCTTGTGTTCCTTTTCAAAAACATGAGTACGTATTAAATTCTGGTATTGCGCCGCAAGCATATCTGTGGGGCATACGCTTTCAAAACATATTCCCGCTCCCCGTTCCAACGGAGACAATAAAAATCTAACTTCAGCGTAATGCCGAAGCGGTTCGAAATGCCCAGACCCAATAACAGGCGATGAAATAGTTTCCTTATATATTACTCCGGGCTTACCAAATGATACGCAAATTCCAAATCTGTCCTGTGCAAGCTGAGCCAAAATTTCCGTCTGTACAGCTCCCATTATATTCGCATGAATTTCACTGAGCGTTTCATCAAATTTCACCGACAGCGCAGGTTCTTCGTCCTCCATTGTGCGAAATGCCGCAAGCACAGTCCTCGCGTCAACACTCTCGTCAAACTCGACCTTTGCCGACAAAAGAGGCGCGCATTCCTCGGTTCTTTTCCCCTCCGCTCCTATATATGTCCCGCTTTGAGCCGACAGTCCAACCGCCGCGCAAATGCTTCCCGCTCCTGCGCTGTCAATTGGATTCCATTTACTTCCGCTGTAACGCCGAAGCTCATTCACTTTTTCTATACCTCCGCCAATCTGCACGCTGTCTTTAATCCGAAGCTGCCCGCCGTTAATTTTCATATAACACACACGTTTTCCGTTTTCATGCCGCACCTTATACACATACGCCGAAAACTTATCATCATTTTTATTCCACGCTGTTATTGACGACAGCTCTTCCAAAAATTCACTAATACCAATATCATTCAAAGCTGAACCGGACATAACAGGAAACAGCAGTCTTCGGCCCACCATTAACCGAACCGCGTTGTCAAATTCCTTATCGGCATATTCTCCCGACACATATTTTTCCAAAAGCTCCTCGTCAAGCATTGCAACCGCTTCTTTCCAGTCCTCACCCCGACTGCTGAACAACACAACACGCTCTGTGAGCTCTCCGGCAAGCTCATCCATAACGCGCCTGACGTCCGCTCCTTCGCGATCCGTTTTATTTATAAAAATCATCGTCGGAACACCAAGCTTATCAAGAATTCTCCAAAACATATATGTCTGCGCCTGAACACCCTCAACCGCGCTAACCAGCAAAACCGCGCAGTCCAGCGCCGCCGCGCACCTTTCGGTCTCCGCCGAAAAATCGGCATGTCCCGGAGTATCAAGCAGATAATACATATCGCCTCTATATTCAAACGCAGCCTGCTCCGTAAACACCGTAATCCCCCGCGCGCGCTCTATTTCTCCGAAATCCAAAAACGCGTCGCCATGATCTACTCTTCCGCGGCGGCGGATTGCTCCCGTATGATACAATATTTGTTCCGAAAATGTAGTTTTGCCCGCGTCCACATGCGCCATAATTCCGATAGTCTTTTCCATTTTTAATTCCGTCCTGTAAAACAAAATTTCACTTTTATTTCATGCTAATATTATATAATTTCATTTTAACGCTGTCAAGCGAAGAAAAAAGTTGACAACAGGTATATTTTGTACTATAATATGGGTATTACAATATTAAAGGCATTGATGAAGAGAGTAAGTCTTCTGCAAAATCCACAGCGAGTCGGGAAACGGTGCAAGCCCGATGAGAGTAGCGCAGACTGAAAATCACTTCGGAGCCGCGCGGCTGAACACATATGTAATTAAGCTGCGACGGAGCCGCACCGTAACAGGCGGGACATATGATAGTATGTACAAGGGTGGTTAAATAAAATCCGCTCAATCAGCTTTTTTAGGCTGTCTCGGATTTTACTGTGTTATGCAGTGCGAAGTTAAGTCTTTGTCCCTTATACGGACAGGGGCTTTTTATTATTTGCAGCATATATCATCCGTGAAAACACAGCCGCTTTGCGTGTCTGCGAATTTTCATTAATTGTTTTTGAAAGGCAAACATTAAAAACAACCCGGGTCTGACGCCCCGAATTAATTTCAATTCTTTAAGGAGGAATCCATATGTACGACAAAGTATCAACCAATCTTGATTTTGTAGGACGCGAGAAAAAAATTAAGCAGTTTTGGGACGAAAACGAAATTTTTCAAAAAAGTATAGACTCCCGCAAGGAGGGCGAAACTTTCACTTTCTACGACGGACCGCCAACCGCAAACGGAAAGCCTCATATCGGACACGTTTTAACGCGCGTTATAAAAGACATGATTCCGCGCTATAAAACAATGAAAGGCTGCAAAGTTATCCGCAAAGCCGGATGGGACACTCACGGGCTTCCTGTTGAGCTTGAGGTTGAAAAAAAGCTGGGACTCGACGGCAAGGAACAAATTGAAGAATATGGTCTTGAGCCGTTTATAGACGAATGTAAAGAAAGCGTCTGGAAATATAAAAGTATGTGGGAGGATTTTTCAAAGACCGTCGGCTTTTGGGCTGACATGGACGACCCATATGTAACGTATCACAACGATTTTATTGAATCAGAATGGTGGGCGTTAAAGCAAATATGGGACAAGGGTCTGCTTTATAAGGGACATAAAATCGTCCCGTATTGTCCGCGCTGCGGCACGCCGCTCTCCTCGCACGAGGTCGCTCAGGGCTATAAGGACGTTAAGGAACGATCGGCAATCGTGCGCTTTAAGGTTAAGGACGAAAACGCGTATATCCTTGCATGGACAACCACGCCCTGGACGCTTCCTTCCAATGTTGCGCTTTGTGTGAATCCGAACGAGTCTTACGCTAAGGTTAAAGCCGCAGACGGCAACACATACATTATGGCAGAGGCTCTTTTAGACGCCGTTTTGGGTAAGCTTGCAAGCGAGAACGCTCTCGCATATGAAATTATTGAAAAATATATAGGAAAAGACCTTGAATATAAGGAATACGAACCGCTGTACGATTTTGTCAAGCCTATTTGCGAAAAGCAGCGCAAAAAATCGCACATTGTCGTTTGCGATGAGTATGTAACGCTCACAGACGGTACGGGCGTCGTTCACCAGGCTCCCGCGTTCGGCGAGGACGACGCGCGCGTCGGCAGAAAATATGATATTGCATTTGTTCAGCTCGTTACTGAAAAAGGCGAGATGTCTGAAGAAACTCCCTGGGCGGGGATGTTTGTTAAAAAAGCGGATATGCCTATCCTTGAAGACCTCGAAAAACGCGGCCTCCTATATGACGCGCCGAAATTCGAGCATAGCTATCCGCATTGCTGGAGATGCAGCACTCCGCTTATTTACTATGCAAGAGAGTCATGGTTTATAAAAATGACCGAGGTCAAGGATGACCTTATCAGAAACAATAACACAATCAACTGGATACCCGAAAGCATAGGAAAGGGGCGGTTCGGCGACTGGCTTAACAATGTTCAGGATTGGGGCATAAGCCGCAACCGCTACTGGGGCACGCCGCTTAACGTTTGGGAATGCGAATGCGGTCATATGCACGCTATAGGCTCCATTGAGGAATTAAAGCAGATGTCTGACAACTGTCCCGACGACATTGAGCTGCACCGCCCGTATATCGACGCGGTCACAATAAAATGTCCCGAATGCGGGAAGCAGATGCGTCGCGTATCCGAGGTTATAGACTGCTGGTTCGATTCGGGCTCAATGCCGTTCGCTCAATGGCACTATCCGTTTGAAAACAAGGAAATTTTTGACGACAACTTCCCCGCAGATTTTATCAGCGAGGCGGTTGACCAAACTCGCGGCTGGTTCTATTCCCTGCTGGCTATCTCAACGCTTTTGTTCAACAAAGCGCCATACCGCAATGTTATAGTGCTGGGGCATGTGCAGGATGAAAACGGGCAAAAGATGTCAAAATCCAAGGGCAACGCGGTCGACCCGTTCGATGCGCTTGAAAAGCACGGCGCGGACGCAATCCTCTGGTATTTCTATTCAAACAGCGCGCCGTGGCTGCCGAATAAATTCCACG
>CATJNN010000237.1 GCA_949742185.1 uncultured Clostridia bacterium
GGATGTATCTGAAAACTGAGATGTATCTTTGTTCATATAGGGGTCATAGTTGTTGATGTTGCAGCCAAACTCTTTTAAAAATTGTATTTTATTATTCGGAGTCCATTTAATAAGAGATATTCCGTCAAATTTTTCTGTTTTACCGTTATTCATCTTGTTTTTAAAATACCACTCTGCAACGGTCTGGTTCTCTTTGTGAAAAAATTGTTTGATATCCCATTTAAGTACGGTACCGCGGCAATTCCACTCGTCAAACCATAATTTGATTTTATTACAGCCGTGATATGCGGGACCCCAGCTTTCAATGTATATTGCGTCCTCAGAAAATATTTTTGATATGCCTAAGTCGCATTTTTTCAACCACATATCAAACCATAATTTAATAATATATTCTCGTTCATCCACGGCAATTCCCCCATATTTATCTGTTGTCTATTTTTTCAGGATACATATCGTGGTTCGAAAGACGTTTCCATGCAACTTCTTCCCATGGAGTGCCTGATTTGGCGTAGTTGCAGTATGGGTCGATTGAAATTCCGCCGCGCGGCGTGAATTTTCCCCACACCTCAATATAGCGTGGTTCCATCAATTTTATTAAATCGTTCATTATTATATTCACGCAATCCTCGTGAAAAGCGCCGTGATTACGGAAGCTAAACAAATACAGCTTGAGAGATTTGCTTTCGACCATCTTAATGTCTGGAACATATGATATATAAATTGAGGCAAAATCAGGCTGACCTGTTATCGGGCATAGGCTTGTAAATTCAGGACAGTTAAATTTCACAAAATAATCTCTGCCCTGATGTTTATTTTCAAAAACCTCTAAAATGTTGGGCGCGTAATCAGATGGATATTTGGTTGCCTGATTTCCGAGAAGGGTTAAATCAGATGTTTGATTTGACATATGAAGCCGCCTTTCCAATAAATCTTGATTGAAATATTTTGACCATTGCCATTCCGACTATTCCTGGAATAATCTGTCCGACAACAAGCTGAGCTGCCATTATTAGATATGGGATATTTAAAAGATATGAAAGCCATGCCGCAACTCCTAATCCAGGGATTATAATAATCGGGACTGCAACTAATATGCTGTTCCAATTAAGTCTGCGTATCAGCACAATAAGTCCTGTGGTAGCGCAGCCTACTAAAAAGCCGCCTACAATATCAAAAATGCCGAAGCCGCCGAGAAGCATGTTAGACAGTAAATTTGCCGCTCCGAGAGGGATAATCAAAAACGGGAAGAAATAAGAGAAAGCGTAAATTGACGTTGCTATACGGATTTGGTATGCGCCGAAAGCGAAGCTTTGAGTGAAATACATCACCGTCACATACAATGCAATAAACAT
Source organism: uncultured Clostridia bacterium (assembly GCA_949742185.1). Classification (GTDB taxonomy): domain Bacteria; phylum Bacillota; class Clostridia; order UBA1381; family UBA1381; genus CATJNN01. The sequence goes on from CATJNN010000237.1 coordinate 1,353, forward strand.
CGCCGAAATAGTTAATTTTTTTGTTTTGGTCATAAAAACCACATCCTTTCTGAATTTTGTAATGAAAACAAATCGGAATATCAAACCGCGATTTGTTTTTGCTGCTGCCCTCGGCAACGCAATAAAAAAATAACGGGCGCGTATGCGTCCATCAAAAACACAGCGGCAGAGCCGCTTTTCCCGTAGTTTTGTTTATCGACAGGATGGTCACGAACTGTCTATACAATTTTCAGCTTTTTTATTGTAGCATAAATAAATTATTAATACAAGTCCGATTTAAAAAATTTTTTATTTGAATTTAAAATTTATTGAATATATAAATATAATAGTTGCATTTAGTGAAAAAAGTATGTATAATGGACTTATTATATTTAGATATGGAGAGTTAAAATGGGAAGAGCTTTAATTATAGGCGCCGGAGGCGTAGCAGGCGTTGTTATCCACAAATGCTGTCAGAATTCCGAGGTGTTTGAAGAAATCTGTATTGCAAGCAGAACAAAATCCAAGTGCGATGCGTTTAAGCAAAAGCTTGACGGCGGAAAAACAAAGATTACAACAGCGCAGGTTAACGCCGATAATACCGACGAAGTGATAGCTTTAATTAATTCATATAAGCCGGATATAGTTATAAACGTTGCGCTGCCGTATCAGGATTTAACAATTATGGACGCGTGTCTGGCGACAAAAACCGACTATATGGACACGGCGAACTATGAGCCGGAGGACACGGCTAAATTTGAATATAAATGGCAGTGGGCATATCGCGATAAATTTCGGGAGGCGGGAATTACCGCGCTTTTGGGCAGCGGATTTGACCCCGGAGTTACGGGGGTGTTTTGCGCGTATGCGCAGAAGCATCATTTTGATGAAATTCATTATATTGATATTCTGGATGCGAACGCGGGTGACCATGGATATCCGTTTGCGACGAACTTCAATCCCGAGATAAATATCCGTGAGGTTACGGCAAACGGCAGCTATTTTAAAGACGGTAGGTTTATTGAAACGGAGCCGATGTCAATCAAGCGCGTTTATAGCTTTCCCGAGATAGGGGAGAAAGACATGTATCTTCTGCACCATGAGGAGATAGAGTCGCTTGCGCTTAATATCAAGGGAATAAAACAGATACGTTTTTTTATGACATTTTCAGAACAATATCTCACGCATCTGCGCGTTTTACAGAATGTTGGAATGACGTCTATTGAGCCTATTAATTATGAGGGACATAGAATAGTGCCGCTGCAATTTTTAAAAGCGGTTTTGCCGGATCCTGCGTCTCTTGGTCCGCGAACTAAGGGCAAAACAAATATAGGATGTATTTTCCGCGGCGTAAAGGACGGAAAGGAAAAAACGTATTATCTATATAATGTATGCGACCATCAAGCGTGTTACAAAGAAGTGGGTTCTCAGGCTATTTCATATACCACAGGGGTTCCGGCTATGATAGGCGCGGCGATGGTTATGACGGGGAAATGGAAAAGGCCTGGCGTTTACAATATTGAAGAATTTGATCCAGACCCGTTTATGGACGCGCTTAATAAATTTGGGCTTCCATGGCAGGAAAGTTTTAATCCTGATTTGGTTGATTGATTTTGCGGGAGGAAGCAGATGATTGACATATCCGACGTAAAAACGCCGTGCTATATAATTGACGAGGATAAACTTGAGAAAAATCTGAGCGTTTTAAAACGCGTGGGGGAGTTTTCGGGAGCTAAAATACTGCTTGCTCAGAAAGCGTATAGCATATATCAGACATATCCGCTTATTTCAAAGTATCTTTCGGGAGTTGCTTCAAGCTCTTTGTTTGAAGCACGTTTGGGACGCGAGTATGTGAACGGCGAAGTACACATTTTCGCGCCGGCGTACAGGGCGGACGAGATTGACGGTATTATAAAATACGCCGACCATATTGTTTTTAATTCTGCCGCTGATTGGCGCAGATACAAGGATAGGATGGCTGTATCTCAAAAAAAATTTGAGTGCGGACTTCGTATAAATCCCGAATATTCGGAACAGAAAACAGAAATATATGACCCGTGCGCACGGTTTTCGCGAATGGGAATGACGGCGGACGCGCTTGCGGACGAGGATATATCGGGTATTGACGGCTTGCATTTTCACACTATGTGCGAGCAGGGCGCGGACGTGCTTTGGAGAACGATACGGGTTGTTGACGAGAAGTTTGAAAATCATCTGAAACAGGTTAAATGGCTTAATTTCGGCGGGGGACATCATATCACAAAAGAAGGATACGACATTGATTTGCTGGTTAAGTGCATAAAATACATGCAGGACAAATATAATTTGGAGATTTATCTTGAACCCGGAGAGGCGGTTGCTCTGAATGCGGGCTATCTTGTTACAGAGGTGCTTGATATTATGCATAACGGCATGGATATAGCGATTGTTGATGCTTCGGCAGAATGCCACATGCCGGACGTCATTGAAATGCCGTACAGACCCGATATTATAGGAAGCGGAAAAGCGGGAGAATATTGCTATACATACCGATTGGGCGGACCGACGTGCCTTGCGGGGGATATAATAGGCGATTATTCATTTGAAAAGCCGCTGAAAAGAGGCGACAGGCTCGTCTTGTGCGATATGGCGATATATTCAATGGTTAAAAATAATACATTTAATGGAATTAATTTGCCGGATATTGCGCTTTATAGCGAAAAGAATGGAATAAGAGTGATTAAAAGCTTTGGATATGAGGATTTTAAATCAAGATTATAGGAAAGGCTGTGGTGTTAGGATTGGAAAACAGATTAAGCTTATATGGTTTTAATAATCTTACAAAGACGCTGAGCTTTAATATTTACGATGTGTGCTATGCGAAAAGCGAGCGCGAGCAAAAGGATTATATCGCTTACATTGATGAGCAGTATAACTCAGAGCGTCTTACAAATATACTATGTAAAGTAACTGAGATGATTGGAGCGCAGGTGCTGAATATTTCAAAACAGGACTACGACCCGCAGGGGGCAAGCGTTACGATTTTGATTACAGACGGTCAGATTCCTGTTACAGAGAATAATGGGGATATGCTTAAAACGCGCGACAGCGTTGTCGCGCATCTGGATAAAAGTCATGTGACGGTGCATACATATCCGGAATATCATCCTGATAACGCGATAACTACATTCCGTGTTGATATATCTGTATCAACCTGCGGAGAAATTTCGCCGCTTAACACGCTCGATTATCTTATCGGAAGCTTTGATTCGGACATTATAACTATGGACTATCGTGTGCGCGGTTTTACCCGAGACGTCAGCGGAAAAAAATTGTTTATAGACCATCCGATAACATCTATACAGGACTATATTGACAATCAGACGCTGCTGCGGTACGATGCGATTGATATTAACGTATATCAGGCAAACATGTTTCACACAAAAATGCTTATTAAGGATATTGATTTGCAGAATTATCTTTTTAAAACCGACGTGTATGAGCTTCCGCCTAAAGAGAGACTCAGTATTACGGACGCTTTACGAAAAGAAATGATTGAAATATTTAGTGGCACCAATGTTTACGGAGCGTGAGCATGGAGGATAAGATGACGCAGGAAAACGCGCCTGTTTACGAGGCGCTGAAAAAATATTCCGGCATGCGCGTTGTGCCGTTTGACGTTCCGGGGCATAAACGGGGCAGAGGAACTCCGGAGCTCACGGAGTTTTTGGGAGAGAAGTGCATGCGAGTTGATGTAAACTCAATGAAGCCGCTTGATAATCTTTGTCATCCGACCTCGGTTATTTTAGAGGGGGAGAAACTGGCTGCGCAGGCGTTCGGCGCAAAACATGCTTTTTTTATGGTTAACGGAGCCAGTTCTGCTGTTCAGGCCATGATTATGACCGCATGCAAGGCGGGCGATAAAATTATCATGCCTCGAAATGTGCACAGAAGCGCGATAAACGCGCTTATTGTGAGCGGCGCGGTTCCGGTTTATGTAAATCCGGGGCAGAATAAGAAAATAGGTATTCCGCTTGGGATGTCGGTTGACGATGTGAAAAAAGCTATTGAAGAAAATCCCGACGCTAAAGCGGTGCTTGTTAATAATCCCACTTATTACGGCATATGCTCGGACGTGGGCTCAATAGTTAAGCTTGCGCATGAACACGGCATGCTCGCGCTGTGCGACGAAGCGCACGGCACGCATTTTTATTTCGGGGATAACCTGCCGATTTCGGGTATGTCGGCGGGAGCCGATATGGCGGCGGTTAGTATGCATAAGACAGGGGGCTCGCTTACGCAGAGCGCGTTTTTGCTTGTAAATAATGACGTATCAGTGGGGTATACAAGACAGATTATCAATCTTACACAAACCACAAGCGGCTCATATCTTTTGCTGTCGTCGCTGGATTTAGCGCGTAAAAATCTTGCTCTTAACGGAAAGCGTATTTATGAGGGAGTTGCCGCCATGGCAAGCGAAGCTTGCGCTGAAATAAACGATATAGGCGGATATTATGCATTTTCAAAGGATTTAGTAAACGGCGATAACATTTTTGATTTTGACACGACGAAACTTTCTGTTCACACCCGCGATATTGGTTTGGCGGGAATTGAAGTTTACGACATTTTGCGGGATGAATATGAC
>CATJNN010000238.1 GCA_949742185.1 uncultured Clostridia bacterium
TGTTTTGCTGTCGCTTCGCAGAGCAGTTAATAAAAAATACCCCGAAGACTATTCTTCGGGGTATTTTTCTATATATATTTTCGCATATGTTTAAGCGCGCTTTTTTCAAGGCGAGACACTTGTGCCTGACTTATACCGATTTCCTCTGCAACCTCCATTTGTGTGCGTCCCTGAAAAAAGCGGAGATTTAATATTTTTTTCTCTCTGTCGCCAAGATGCTTCATAGCCTCGCTTATCGCCACGCCTTCAAGCCAGTTGTCGTCATTGTTTTTATCATCCTTAACTTGGTCCATAACGAAAATTGCTTCGCCGCCGTCGTGATATATAGGCTCAAAAAGAGATACGGGATCAGCGATTGCGTCAAGAGCAAAAACAACGTCTTCTTTCGGCAAATCAAGTTCTTTTGCGATTTCTTCAATGGTGGGTTCGCGTGAGTTCCTGTTTGTGAGTTTTTCTTTTGTGTACAGCGCCTTATATGCCACGTCCTTTAGCGAGCGGCTAACGCGTATAGCGTTATTGTCGCGCAGATAACGGCGTATCTCTCCTATAATCATAGGTACGGCGTAGGTAGAGAACTGCACGTTCTGCGACAGGTCGAAATTATCGATAGCCTTAATAAGACCTATGCAGCCAACCTGAAACAAATCGTCCACGTTTTCGCCTCGATTATTAAATCGCTGAATAACGCTCAGTACCAGTCGGAGATTTCCGTGCACAAATTCTTCGCGCGCCAGTTTATCTCCGTTTTTTATTTTAATAAACAGCTCGTCTTTCTGTTTTTTTGTAAGTATCGGCAATTTTGCAGTGTTCACTCCACATATCTCTACTTTGTTCACCATATGCTTCCTCCCAATGTATAGTTTCGCCGCTTAAAGCGGTTATGTACGCAGGAGTTTGCAAAATATGACCAAATACTCGTTTTTTTACTATATTTTTATTATTTCCCTAAGAGGTTATTTTTATGTCATCTTTAAAATTTCTTTTTTTAAACGAACTATAATGCGTTTTTCAAGACGCGATATATACGACTGTGAAATGCCCAGCATATCGGCAACTTCTTTTTGTGTTTTTGCGGATTTGTTATTCAGTCCGAACCTAAGGCTCATAATCTGCTTTTCACGGGGCGATAGTTTTTCAAGAGCGGCGGCGAGAAGCGTTCTGTCAACTTCGTCTTCTATATTACGGCAGATTGCGTCGTTGTCGGTGCCTAGAATGTCGGAGAGAAGCAGTTCGTTTCCGTCCCAGTCGACGTTGAGAGGTTCGTAGATTGACACCTCGCTGCGCATATTTGAATTTTTGCGCAGATACATGAGTATTTCATTTTCTATACAACGCGACGCGTATGTTGCAAGCTTTATATTTTTATGCGGATTAAAGGTGTTGATAGCTTTTATCAATCCTATCGTACCTATTGAAATAAGATCTTCCACATAGATTCCGGTGTTTTCGAATTTTTTTGCAATATATACAACAAGGCGCAGATTACGCTCAATAAGGACGTTTTTCACGCTTTCATCTTCGTCGAAGCGGCTTAGGATTTCAGCCTCTTCGTCTTTGGATAAAGGCGGAGGTAAAACGTCGCTTCCTCCTATATAATACAGCTCGTCGCCGCCTTCAAGCCGCATACACAGATATTTAAAATGTGCAGATTGTTTAATCCTGTCCCACAAGCCCATAACAGATGCTCCTTTCAGCAAACTAAAAATCCCTTAAAAAAATCCCCTGTGCAGCAAAATGCCGTATTCCTCCGACAAAACGCCCTCGTAAATTCCAACGAGCGGCTTTTCCACGACTTTATCGGCAAACGACATTTCGTCTGCGCGCACCGCCCACATCACGCCGTTTTCTTTTCCGGCTGATTTGCACGGTATCAGCTTAATCCTTTCCGGCGGCACATATCTTATAAAATTATCTTTTGTGCAGCCTGCCGGAAGCAGACCGCTCACAACGCTCCACTGGGCAACGGGAACCGGACGTTTTGTCACGGGTTCCGTAAGGCTGTTTCCTGTGTCGACCATTCCACGCGACGCAACGATATTTTCGCCTAAACGTATCGTAACGTCATATAGCCGTCTGCCGCGTATGCGTTTTATTGCGTCGGATACCGAGATTATCAGCAGATATGCGCCGACAGATGCAAGAATTACAGACCTGAACGGAAGCTGCATATAAAACGCGCCGTTTTTCAATATTGCGCCGGTTTTTCCGCCGACATCCGTCATATACATAAGCGCCATGCATGCGCCGCCGAGGACAAAGCTTGCCAGATAAAACGTGCCTAAGCGAAGAAAAAATGCTTTTGCAGATTTGGTTGGGAAGCTGAACCACACCATGGCGGCGGACACAGCCGCCTTTAATATAAACGTATATAAAAATGAGATATCCGGAAAAAACACGCACACGCTGTATACACCGCCAACGGCGGCAGATACAGCTATGCGCCACCGCTTTCCGCCGCAGGAGAGCAGTCTTTTGCAGACGCAGAGAACTACAAGGTTCATACAAAAATTTATAATAAACAGTACGTCGGCATAAACCTGTATTTTCATACGCATCACTCTTTTCACACAAGCTATTTTAGCACCATTTGGTATAAAAATTTGTCAAATCAGCGTGTACGATTTTGTGTTTTCATCGACAGGGTTATGTTTATTGCAACAAAATTTTTTTGTCCTTTTTTCTCGAAACCGCATAGATAAGACAAACACGTTTTATAAAGTCTGCAAATTTTTTGACGCGTTTTGAACTGTGGTTGGTTAAGGTGTCGGAAAAGGTCTGCTTATTTTTATCATATTGCTTGTACTAAAAAGTGTATTTTTTATAAGAATAGTTTTTAGCGCGTCCATACGTTTTGTGGTGCAAAATCGGTATTGACAAAAAAGCCATGAAATGGGATAATAGAAAATAGCCGTAGCTTCCGTTTATTGCTAATGATGCTTTGCGCGGAAGAAAAGCTTAATATCAGGAAATTTTGCTGTAAAAAGGAGGCTTAAAAATGGCAGTTCGTATCATAGGAGTTACGCTGGCTGTTCTCGGACTTATTGTAAATTTTGCATATAAGATTATTCTCCAAAACATTTTTCGAGTCGAAAATATAACTAATAAAAATATTATAAGAGTTAAATCAGCAGGACTTGTTTTAGCGGTTATCGGTGCGTTAATCGTTTTTATATTTGGATAGGAGGGAAATAAATTGTCAAACAATATAGATAAGACTTACGACCCGGCAAAGGTTGAAGACAGAATATACGCCGAATGGATGGAAAAGAAATATTTTCATGCGGAAGCCGACTGTTCTAAAAAGCCGTTTACTATAGTTATCCCGCCGCCGAACGTTACGGGGCAGCTTCATATGGGACACGCTCTTGACGAAACGCTTCAGGACATATTAATAAGGTATAAGCGCATGCAGGGCTATAGCGCGCTGTGGGTTCCGGGATATGACCATGCGGGTATTGCGACGCAGATTAAGGTTGAAGAGGTTCTCAGAAAAGAAGAGGGACTAACACGATACGATTTAGGACGCGAGAAATTTTTAGAACGTGTTTGGGACTGGAAAAACAAATACGGCGGACGCATTGTTGAACAGCTTAAAAAGCTCGGTTCGTCGTGCGACTGGGACAGAGCGCGCTTTACTATGGACGATGGGTGCAGCAAGGCCGTTAAGGAAGTCTTTGTAAACTTGTATAATAAGGGCTTGATTTATCAGGGCTCGCGTATTATTAACTGGTGTCCCCATTGCATAACAGCTTTGTCTGACGCCGAGGTTGAGCATGCGGAGCAGGCGGGGCATTTCTGGCATATAAAATACCCGATAAAAGATTCGGATAATTATGTTATAATTGCGACTACCCGACCCGAAACGCTTTTGGGCGATACTGCGGTTGCGGTAAATCCGGAAGACGCGCGTTATACGGATTTGATAGGAAAAATGCTTGTGCTTCCGCTTGTAGGGCGGGAGATACCTGTTGTGGCGGACGAGTATGTCGATAAAGAGTTTGGAACCGGATGCGTTAAAATCACGCCCGCGCACGACCCGAATGACTTTGAGGTTGGAAAACGGCACAATCTTGAAAGCATACGCGTAATGAACGACGACGCGACGATTAACGCGCACGGAGGAAAATACGAGGGTATGGACAGATATGAGGCGCGAAAGGCGATAGTCGCTGATTTGGAGGAGCAGGGGCTTCTTGTCAGAGTTGAAGAACATTCTCATAATGTCGGTCAGTGTTATCGCTGCGGCACTACGGTGGAGCCGATTATATCAAAGCAGTGGTTTGTGAAAATGGAGCCTTTGGCAAAGCCTGCGATTGAAGCGGTTAAAAACGGCGAAACGGAGTTTGTGCCGGAGAGATTTTCAAAGACGTATATGAATTGGATGGAAAATGTGTTCGACTGGTGCATTTCGCGTCAGCTTTGGTGGGGACACCGCATACCTGCGTATTACTGCGATGAGTGCGGGGAGATGGTGGTGTCAAAGACGGAGGTTGAGGTTTGTCCGAAGTGCGGCGCGCATATGCGTCAGGACGACGATGTGCTTGACACATGGTTCTCGTCTGCGCTGTGGCCGTTTTCAACGCTTGGGTGGCCTGAAAAGACTGAGGAGCTGGACTACTTTTATCCTACAAGCGTGCTTGTTACAGGTTACGATATAATCTTCTTCTGGGTTGCGCGTATGATTTTCTCCGGACTTGAGCATACAGGCAAGTCGCCGTTTAAGCATGTGCTTATGCATGGGCTTGTGCGAGACAGTCAGGGACGTAAAATGAGCAAATCGCTTGGAAACGGTATTGACCCGATTGAGATTATAGATAAATACGGAGCCGACGCTCTGCGTTTTACGCTTGCGACAGGCAACGCTCCGGGCAACGATATGCGTTTTTATAATGAACGCGTTGAAGCAAGCCGTAATTTTGCGAATAAAATATGGAACGCGTCGCGTTTTACGCTGATGAATCTTGATATAACCGAAAATAAACTGCCCGCCGTATCAGAACTGCGCACGGAGGATAAGTGGATTATCAGCAAGTATAACAGGCTTGTTAAAGAGGTTACTGATAATCTTGATAAGTTTGAGCTTGGCGTTGCGGTTGCGAAGCTGTACGACTTTATATGGGATGATTTCTGCGATTGGTATATAGAGCTTGTTAAGCCGCGTCTGTTTGATAAGGAGGACGCTTCGGGCAAGACGGCGCAGTATGTGCTGACATATGTTTTGTCAAACACAATGAAACTGCTTCATCCGTTCATGCCGTTTATAACTGAGGAAATATGGCAGCATCTGCCGCACGAGGGTGAAAGTATTATGATAAGCGACTGGCCCGCGTATGACGCCGCTCTTGATTTTGCGGCGGACGAGGCTGATATGCAGTCGGTTATGGACGCTATTTCCGCAATACGCAACAGACGCGCGGAAATGAACGTTCCGCCGTCAAAGAAAGCGAAGATTATTATTGTCACCGATAAAAAAGAAGTTTTTGCAAACGGAGCTGCGTTTTTTGAGCGTCTCGCGTCCGCAAGCGAGACCGTTGTGCAGGCGGATAAATCGGGAATAGACGCTAACGCGGTTGACATAGTAACCGCAGACGCGCAGATTTTTCTTCCGCTGGACGAGCTTGTGGATAAGGAAAAGGAGCTTGCAAGACTTCGGGAGGAGAAGAAACGGCTTGAAGCTGAAATAAAGCGCGTTGAGGGCAAGCTGTCAAACGAAGGCTTTGTTTCCAAAGCGCCGGCTAAAGTGGTTGAGGAGGAGCGTCAGAAAGGCGAGAGTTATAAAGCTATGCTTGAAAAGATTGAGGAAAGTATAAGGTCTATGGAATAATTCAGATATAGAAATTTACAGGACGAAGCGACGGCTTCGTCCTGTTTTAAAAAATTATCATAAAACAGTCGATACGCTATTGCAAAGCTGTATTTTTTATGATAGTATAGCGTAGAATAAATTTGTTAA
>CATJNN010000239.1 GCA_949742185.1 uncultured Clostridia bacterium
AGAGAGAGAGAGAGAGAGGCAAACACAGAGACCTTATGGATTACAAGTTTTATATATTTTTCCTATATTACAGTCTGGTGAATACGTCTATATTCACTTGGCAATATTCTCATATGTTTTTTTAAAAATTTTGAGCAATAGGATTCACTGTCAAAATGCAGTTCTTTTGCAATATATTTACTATTGAAAGAGTTCTGACAAGCAGCAGGCATTTTATTTTTTCGATTATAGCGGAACAATTACTTTTACAGATGTTAAAAATGCAAAGAAGGGACATATTTATACATTCAGTACAGAACAAGGCGCAGAAATCAAAAATGAGATTACGGAGCTTACATTAAACAGCGTTAAGGCGACAGGTGATGAAATAAGAAGCGTTTCTTTGGGAGGGGCTGGGCAGTATGAAAGCTTATGACTGCAAGGCGTTGAAATTGAATAAATAGAATAACTTTGTTATAAAAAACAAGATATCGCTTTTTAAACGATATCTTGTTTTTTTATAGATATTATTATGACCTGCATGGATAAGAACCCAGGAATTTATAAAATAGCGTGTTTCTTTTCACAAGGTCTAATGCAAAATATATAGACGAATTATCAATATTTCCTTCAATATCAATAAAAAATATATATTTTCCAAGCTCGGTTTTAAGCGGCCGCGATTCTATTTTAAGCATATTTATATTTGCGTCGTCAAACAAAGCAAGCGCGCGGTACAAAGTGCCGGGCTTATGGTCAAGCGCAAACACCACAGACGATTTGTCGTGCTCTGTGACGTTAAAGTTTTGCTTTTTTGACAATATTACAAAACGCGTGCTGTTAGTATCTTCATCATTGCAGTCTGGATATAAAATATTAAGTCCATACAGTGAAGCGCAGTTTTTTGAACAAATTGCGGCGGTACCGCCGTCGCTTTCAGCAGCAGTTTTTGCGGCAAGCGCGGTTGAGCTTACGCTTTTAATTTCAGCGTTAGGGAAATTGTTTTTAAGCATTTTGTCGCACTGACCAAGAGCTGAAGAGTGCGATAAAATCAGTCTGACATCTTCTTTTTTAAAGCCTTTTTTGACCATAAAGTTCTGGCGTATCGGCAAAATATGTTCGTCGCATATGTATAAGTTAAAATCGTATGCAAGCGCGTCAAGCGTAACGTTTATGCTTCCCTCGATAGAGTTTTCAATAGGCGCAATGCACATTTCCGCCTCGCCGCTGTCAACTGCGGCTATAAGCGAATATATATTGTCATAAGCCCGAAGCTTATCAGCTTTGCCGCGTATGTCGGCATATTGCTGAGCCGCCATATGAGAGAATGTGCCCTCGGGTCCTAAATAAGCAATCATAATTTTTTGCCGACCGCGCCGGCAATCGGAGCAAGCTCCGACATAAGCTGCGAGAACTCAGAGGGGCGGAGCGACTGCTCACCGTCGGACATTGCTTTTTCCGGACAGTTGTGAACCTCAATCATGAGTCCGTCTGCTCCTGCGGCGATAGCAGATTTTGCAATAGCCGGAACATATTTGCTTGTTCCTGCCGCATGCGACGGGTCTCCTATAATCGGCAGATGTGAAAGCTCTTTAACGACAGGAATTGCGCTGACGTCGAATGTATTGCGGGTTGACGTTTCATATGTACGAATACCGCGTTCGCAAAGAATAACCTGCTCGTTGCCCTCAGACATAATATATTCAGCCGCCATAAGCCATTCTTCAATAGTTGAGGAAAGTCCGCGCTTCAATAAAATCGGCTTATTATATTTTCCGACTTCTCTGAGAAGCTTAAAATTTTGCATATTTCGCGCGCCTATCTGCATAATGTCTGCATATTCTGCAACAAGCTCAACCTCGCGCGTGTCGAGCACCTCGGTGCAGATTGGCATATTCAGTTCTTTTCCGGCGTTTGCCATAATTTTTAATCCCTCGTCTTCAAGACCGGCAAAGGAATACGGTGAAGAACGCGGTTTAAACGCGCCTCCGCGAAGAATGTTGGCTCCCGCCGCCTGAACAGCGCGGGCAACGCCTGTAAACTGCTCCTGACTTTCAATGGCGCAGGGACCGGCAAATACGGCAAGATTATCTCCGCCTATCGTCACGCCTTTGACATGTATAACTGTCGGCTCCTTTTGCAGTTCTTTTCCTGCGAGTTTATAAGGACGCATAATCGGCACAACATTATCCACGCCCTCCATCATAAGAACCTGATTCATACTGAGAGCGCGTTTATCGCCTATCGCGCCTATGATAGTTTTTTTCTCGCCGTATATAGGATGCGTTTGAAAACCAAACTCGCCAAGCTTGCTTTCAACTGCTTCAATCTGCTTAGCGCTTGCGTTTTCTTTCATTATAATAATCATCTGCACACACTTCTTTCCTATTAAAATATAACGTCTACAGTATAACACACACGGCTTTTTCATGCAAGCATTTTGTGCGATTACAAATTTTCTATTTATAATAAAAAATACGCGGCGATGAGCCCCAGCCCTATCATAGCTGCGCATATGCATATGAGGTCAAGTTTTCTGCTTCTTTTTTTGCGTCCGCTTTTTTTCAGATAAGCGTTTATAATTCTTTCGGCGTCGTCGATGATAGGGGTTCTGTCTGCCGGAGCGCCGTCTCTGAGAATTAAAATTGCCTGACGTATATACGGCGAATAAAAGTTGTCTAATATCACAACTTGCTTTGTTAAATCTTTCATTATATATTATCTCCTTTCGGTTCACAATTTTGTAAAATTTAAAAGTAATTACACTTTTGATGTAAAAATTTTTTTGCTTTTGCTAAAGCCAAGTATATTATTGACATACAGCCCATATTTGATACTAGAATTTAAAAATTATTATGGAATAAATTCCTGATAAATGGCATATAATAGAAATTAGGATTAAAATTATTACAAAATTGTTATATAATATTGATAAAATTAGTGATGTTTTTCAGTCAAATGCAACAACTTTGTAATAAATACATTGACAAAGGAGGGAAATAATAGTATAATCCAAAAAAGTATCATGAAGATATGTAAAAAACTGCTGAACGAGCAGTCTGACGAAAGGGAAACAGGAGGTAAATATGTTAAATAAAATAAAGACATACTTCCCAAAAACTCGTAGTCGCTTTTTAGTTTTTATTATTTTGGGAATTATCCTTGTATGCGCAGTAACGACAGGAGCGGTTTATGATGTTACATCCAAGAAAATACGCGTGCATGAAGTGGATATTTATAAAAATTCAGACGTTACCAGAACTCTGAGAACGCGGCAGGAAACTGTTGAGGGATTTTTGGAGGAAAGAGATTTGTCTGTATCAGAATATGACAAAATGAATGTGTCAAAGAGCGATTTGCTTATCGACGACATGGAGCTGAATATCCGCCGAGGCGTGCCGGTTACGGTTGTCGTGCGCGGAGAGCAGAAGCTTTTGTCGGCTACATCTGCAACTGTTGAAGAAATGCTTGCTGAAAATAATATTTTAACAGCGGAGGCGGACGAAATCACTCCCGCGCGGGGAGAAGCTGTAATAAGCGGTATGACCGTTACGGTAGTGTCTGTCACGTCTGATTATGTAGTTGAAACAACTGAGATACCGTTTGAAACAGTCGAGCAGGAGGACGCGTCTTTATACAAGGGCGAGAAAAAAGTGGTTACAGAAGGTGTAAACGGTACTCTTGACACAATGTATCACATTGTTTGGCACGACGGAGCTGAAATAAGCCGCGAGGCGGTTGGAGAAGCGGTAACGCTTGCTCCTGTAAATAAAGTTGTGTCTGTGGGCACAAAGGAGAAGGTTGTAGCGGTTAAAGCGTCGACTGAAGGCGCGGCGCGCGTGAATCTTTCTTCAAGGGGAGATATGCGTTATAAGAAGAAGCTGACTGTTACTGCAACGGCGTATGATACGTCGCCGGCTCAGAACGGAGGGCATTCCAAAACCGCGCTCGGCATGACGCCGCGCTTCGGTATTGTGGCTGTAGACCCAAGAGTTATCCCGCTCGGCTCAAGGCTTTATGTTGAGTCGGTAGACGAGGGAGGTTCGTGGGTATATGGTTATGCTATAGCGGGAGATACCGGCGGAGCGATTAAGGGAAACCGAATTGATTTATGCTATAACACAAACCGCGAAGCAAACGCTTTCGGCAGACGGAGCGCAACAGTTTATGTGCTTGAATAAAATTACAAATTATTAATTACAAATGTTTTTAATACGGCGGTATATTTAGTTTTTTAGCTGATATATCGTCGTTTTTTATAAAAGACGAAATAAGTTTGCTTTATTTATGATGAGTAAAATTTATAGCAAATATTGATAAAAAATATAAAATTTTA
>CATJNN010000240.1 GCA_949742185.1 uncultured Clostridia bacterium
GGGGCAGCCGCAGCAGGTATTTATGCATACATAAAAGGAAGCGGTCCTTTAAACCGTATGCGCTTCCGCGCGCAGCACGACGCAGTCGGTCGTTATCTTGAATCACGCCGTGCAAAAGCGAGATATTCGCCCATTGAGGCATGCGACGGCGGCTGGCACACTCTTGTGACGGATGAAGACGACTCGGAGTACGAGCTTTTTATGACCTCGGACAGCGACGGAATGTTTGTGTTCAGCGAATATAAACTAAGATAAAAATAAGCAAGCGCAGAAAACGCTTGCTTATTTTTATTAACAACACCGCCGGGCAAAAAGCAAAACAATTCAGAAAAAACATTTTTCATTAATTCATTTAAAAAAGCATCTGCTCATCCGTATAAAACCAATGCTCGCCGTTTCCCATTACGGTTAACGTTGCATTATGAGCCTCTATAAAATGATAAACTATACTGTGCATGAAGAATTTCCATTGCGTCATTTTATTTAATAGGGTTTTCATACGCAAATTTTAAATATTACCCTAACAAAATTTCGCCAAAATCAGTTGCCCTCTCCTTTTTCACAGAGTCCCCGTTCAGTTATGTTTGCCTGCTCTATTATATCTAAATAATAACCTATGCTGTTAAACACTCTCGCAAGTTCTTTGCATAACGTTACGATTTAATCTGATTTTGAACAATCCATGGAAAATAACCGCTGTAATCCACTTCTATAATATCATAGTCCGGACAGTTTCCGACTTTGCTGTGAATATATAATACAGCCTTTTCCAGAATACCATCCTTGTAGATATAAATTTAATGTTGTAATTATATCACACTCGGTACACATCTAAAAGAATTTTAATAACAGATAATTAAGTAATTTTTATTAAAAATATCTTCTTTTTTTATTGCCAAGAGATGCGCTATGTTATATAATTATTAATAAGTTAATATTTTTAGGAGGTCTGCATAATGAGTAAAAAATATTCAGTCGGCGTCGACTACGGCTCACTTTCCGGACGCGCGGTTTTGGTGGATGTTCAGACAGGCGAAGAATTGGCTTCATCGGTTTTTGAATATCCGCATGCGGTTATGGACGAATATCTGCCGGACGGCAAAACGCGTCTTGCGCCCGACTGGGCGCTTCAGCACCCAACGGACTATATTGAAGTGCTTTCGCATACGGTTCCGGATGTAATTCGCCAAACCGGAGTATCGCCGGACGATATAATCGGCATAGGAATTGATTTTACCGCCTGCACCGTACTCCCCGTATTGTCAGACGGAACACCGCTTTGTTTTTTAGAAGAATACAAGCACAATCCTCATGCGTATGTGAAACTTTGGAAGCATCATGCGGCGCAGGATAAAGCGAATAAGCTGAACGAAATTGCGCGTGGGCGCGGAGAAGAGTTTTTATCGCGCTACGGGGGGAAAATATCGTCGGAATGGCTTGTGCCAAAAGTTTGGCAGCTTTTGGACGAAGCTCCCGATATATATGAAAAAATGGATTGCTTTATTGAAGCGGCAGACTGGATTGTCTGGCAGCTTTGCGGCAGACAGACGCGCAACAGTTGCACGGCGGGATATAAAGCTTTATGGCACAAACAAAAGGGCTATCCGTCAAATGAGTTTTATAAAGCTCTCGATCCGCGCCTCGAAAACCTTGTTGACGAAAAGCTGTCCCGTGATATAACCCCGCTTGGCGAAAAAGCGGGAGAAATCACGCCCGAAGCGGCTTCTTTGACAGGACTGAGAACAGGAACCGCAGTCGCTATAGGCAACGTTGACGCGCATGTGTCGCTACCCGCAGTCGGAGTCACCGAACCGGGGAAAATGCTCATGATTATCGGCACGTCAACCTGCGATATCCTTCTCGGAGATAAGGAGTGCACTGTGCCCGGAATGTGCGGAGTGGTTGAGGACGGCGTTATAGCAGGTTATCTCGGTTATGAATCGGGTCAGTCATGCGTAGGAGACCACTTTGACTGGTTTGTTACAAACTGCGTCCCTGCGTCCTATGCTGACGATGCAAAAGAAAAAGGCATGAATATACATAAATATCTGCGTGAAAAAGCCTCCGCATTAAAGATCGGAGAAAGCGGACTTGTTGCGCTTGACTGGTGGAACGGAAACCGCAGCGTGCTTGTAGACGTTGACCTGACAGGTATGATAATGGGTATGACGCTTTTAACAAAACCTGAAGAAATATACAGAGCGCTTATCGAAGCTACAGCATACGGCAAACGTATGATTATAGAAACCTTCCGCGAAAACGGCGTACCTGTTAACGAGCTTTACGCAGCGGGAGGTATTGCGGAAAAAGACGCGATGATGATGCAGATTTATGCGGATGTAATGAATATGGAGCTTCGCATCTCCGCATCCTCGCAGACTCCGGCGTTAGGCTCGGCAATGTTCGGCGCGGTTGCTGCCGGAGCGGCAAACGGCGGATACGACACCATTGTAGACGCAGCAAAGGTTATGGGTAAGGTTAAGGATAAGGTATATCGTCCTATTCCGGAAAATGTTAAGATGTACGATAAGCTGTATGCCGAATATAAAACGCTTCATGATTATTTTGGCAGAGGCGAAAACGACGTTATGAAGAGACTGAAAAAAATCCGTAAGGATGTTAAGGGGGAAGAGTAATGCTGGAGGATCTGAAAGAAAAAGTGTGGCTGGCAAACCTTGATTTGCCGAAATACGGATTAGTTACTTTCACATGGGGCAATGTGAGCGCGATTGACCGTGAAAAAGGCTTGTTTGTTATAAAACCGAGTGGCGTACCGTATGAAAAGCTTGAAGCCGGGCATATGGTCGTCATGGATATGGACGGAAACAAGGTTGAGGGCGATTTTAACCCGTCCTCCGATACGCCGACGCATCTTGAGCTGTATCGTGCGTTTCCCGAATGCGGCGGCATAGTGCACACGCACTCTCCGTGGGCGACAAGCTTTGCGCAGGCTGTTAAACCCATTCCCGCGTTCGGAACAACTCATGCGGATTACTTTTACGGTGAAATTCCGGTTACTCGTCTTATGACAAAAGATGAGATAATGGGCGAATATGAGAAGAATACCGGCACAGTAATTACAGAGACCTTTAAAGATAAAGACCCTGCCGCTATTCCCGGCGTGCTTGTTGCGAATCACGGTCCGTTCACATGGGGGACTGACGCACAGAACGCTGTGCATAACGCGGTTGTTTTAGAGGAGGTTGCGAAAATGGCATACCGTGCAGTCACGCTTTCACCCTCCCTGTCTCCAATCTCGCAGAATATTCTTGACAAACATTATTTACGTAAGCACGGAGAAAATGCATATTACGGTCAAAAATAAAAACAAATTGAGGCGTTGATTCACGATTTGTTTTGCTGTTGCTGCATAAAGCAATCAATAAAAATATCATTGCGAAAACAGGGACTGTCGGCTGACAGTCCCTGTTCCATTAAAAAAAACGGCTTTCGCGTAACAGGCACTAAAAAGATGCCATTATCAGCCATGCTGTTTATGCATGGGCTTAATCATGCTTGTCATTGAATGGTCAAGCCCGCGGATTAAGCAGCGTGTTTTCTTTTTAAGTCTGCGGCGCTGGCGGTCGCTTACAGGGTCGCAGAGCATTGTTATAGCCGCTCCCACAACCGCTCCTGTTGTTACGCCTGTTATAAATGTAATCGGATTCATTTTTATCCCTCCTTTAAGCATAGTATGTGACAAAAAAAGTAGCGTTAAACTAATAAAATATTCAAGTTTGAGTATAAATTTCCTGTAAATTTTAAATTCATGTTAAAAATATAGAAAACGCTTGACTAAAAAGTGCAGGTGTTATAAAATAACATCATATATAATGAGGAGAACGGACAGGAGGATATTATGGCTGAGGTTAGACCGTTTCGAGGGTATCGTTATAACCCCGACAAGGTTAGTGATTTAGCGAAAGTGATGGCACCGCCATATTATGCTATTTCCGACGAGGGACGCGAAAAGCTTTACGAGCGCGACAAATATAACGCTGTGCGCGTAGTTTTGGGCCGCCGCAGCTCAGACGATACGCCTGAAAATAATTGTTACACGAGGGCGGCGCAAACTTTTAATAATTGGATAGAACAAGGCGTTTTAAAACGTGATGAAAAAAATACAATTTACTTATATGAGCAGAGCGTTGTGCGTCATGAAGCGAGTTTTTCTAATAAAGGATTTATAGTCCAGCTTAAACTTGAGGATTCTTCGGCAGGTAATGTTGTGCCTTGCGAGGAGACCGTGCCAAGCTATAAAAAAGACAGATACGGGCTTCTATCTGAGACACACATGAATGTAAGCATGATAGACTGCATGTACACCGACCCCGATAACGAAATGCTCGGCCTTATGACAGAAATCTCAGACTCGCAGCCGGATATGGAGTTTGAATCTATGGACGGCGTTACACAACGTGTATGGATGATTACAGGCGAAGAAAATATAAAATTTATTATAGAGTATTTTAAACATAAAAAGCTGTTTATCACAGAAGGTCAAAACCGTTATGAAACAGCCCTTCACTATCGGGACGAGCAGAGAGCTGCTAATCCATCGGGAACCGACGACGAAAGTTATAATTATATTATGGCTCTTCTTACAAACGCAGGAAACGACGGATTGGTACAGATGCCTGTTCATAGACTGGTGTCCAAAGACGCAGGCGTGCAGGAATCCCGTTTTATCGCACTTGCTCAGGACCATTTCCGCGTAGAAAAGATAATAGTTGACGCAAATTTAGAGGAATTTGTATCAACCATACAGCACCAGATTGCAACGCCGCGCAAGGAAAATAAAATCGCAGTCTATTTCGGCGGAAACTATTTCTATCGTCTTATACTAACAGATATCGAGTATATGCAGGAAATTTTGCCGGATAAATCTGAAGCGTACAGAAGTCTGGACGTTACGGTTCTTAACCATGTTCTGCTCGGAGATATACTGCACATCTCTCCCGAAGATTTTCAAACATGCGTAACCTTCACAAAGCATATCCTGCAAGGCGTAAAAAAAGTTCAGGAAAATGAATACGACTGTATTTTCATTATAAACTCCGCTAAGATAAGCCAAATTATGGGCGTTGCTGAAGCCGGAGAAAAGATGCCGCGCAGAACGGTTAATATATTTCCGCGCCCCGCAACCGGAATTGTGTTTAATAAATTAGTTGATTAAACATAATCAATTTTTGCAGAAGCTCATAAATTTAAATGTTTTTTAAATAAGCCCGATAATATATCGGGCTTATTTTTGTATTAACTGCGTTGCGGAGCAACAGCAAAAATAAATCGGGATTCGATGCCCCGATTTATTTTCATTAAGCAAATTATTTTTTAGGAGGATACGGCGTTCTTTCATCTGTTAAATCCATCAAAAAATCAATGCTGGTCTTATAAAACTCAGCAAGAACAAGCAGATTTTCTCCTGTGGGTACAAGCTCTCCGTGTTCGTATTTTGAAAGCGTACTTTGCGATATACCGGTTTCCATCTGTACTTTTAATTGAGTATAATCTTTTATTACCCGAATAAGCTTTAAATTTTTCATAATGATTCTGTGCCTTTCAGACTGAGAAAATTAAAATCCGTTTGAGATATGTGAAAACATAGGGGCTCGCATCACATTTAAAAACTCTTCAACAAACAGATTTATTATTTTTCTTCATTTTAATATTGTATATATTCAATTATTTCATAAAATATGCTTGACAATCATAGAAAATAAGAATATAATATTCATATACTGAATATTGGGAGGTAAAATTATGGAACAACAAAAAGTGGATATGTATGTTATGACCAACCAGAAATTTTTTCCGGCTGAGAAGATTATGTATCTAAAAGAAAAACTTAAAAGTATGGATGAGGA
>CATJNN010000241.1 GCA_949742185.1 uncultured Clostridia bacterium
AATTCATGACATCGAACCCCGAATTATTTTTGCTGTTGTTCCACAACGCAGTTAATGAAAACAATTCACGACATCAAACCCCGAATTATTTTTGCTGTTATTCCACAACGCAGTTACTGAAAATAATTCACGATATCGAACCCCGAATTATTTTTGCTGTTGTTCCACAACGCAGTTAATATAAATAATCCACAACGTTAAACTTCAAATTATTTTTGACGTTGTTCTGCAATGCAGTTAATATAAAACGGCATAGCCATCTATGCCGCATCAATTACAAACTATTTTTATATATATCCATAAATCCCTCGAACAGACACCTCGCCGGACGAAACGGCAAACTCGCGTCCGTCGCGCTCGACCAAAAGCTCCCCTCTCTCATTCACATCGCGCGCAAACGCCGTTTGTCCCTCCCCGCCACGTATCACGCGTACCTCCCGTCCGAGAGTTACGCACAAGGCACGGTAATCATCTTGCAGAGCGGAAAAGCCACTTTTCAAAAACATCATATACGCATCCTCTATATGACGCAAAGCCGACTGTATTATTGGTGTGCGCTCAAACTTATGCTCCGCAAGTATGCACAGCGACGAGGCTTTTTTCGAAAGCTCGCTGCCAAAGCTTTTTTGATTGACATTAATACCAATACCGCACACAAGATATTCCACGCGGTCAATCTCGGCAGTCATTTCAGTTAAAATCCCGCAAATTTTCTTCCCCTGACACACAATATCATTCGGCCACTTTATCTGCGCTTCAATCCCCGCGCATTCCCGAAGAGCACGGCATACTCCTATACCCACCGCCAGA
Organism: uncultured Clostridia bacterium; assembly: GCA_949742185.1. Classification (GTDB taxonomy): domain Bacteria; phylum Bacillota; class Clostridia; order UBA1381; family UBA1381; genus CATJNN01. Next base: position 811 of record CATJNN010000241.1, read on the forward strand.
GTTACCTGAGAAATATCTCGCATATCTATCTCCGGTTTTAACAAAAGACTCATGAAAATACCGTCGCCGCGCGCCGACGTCCATTTGCGTCCTCTCCTGCCCTTACCTGCAGACTGCACTTCGGCTACAAACAACGTGCCGTCCGGCATATCTTTTTGCCGTTTTGCCTCCTCGCTTGTAGAATCCACCTCGTCCATATAAACAATATATTTTCCAAGCAGTCTTGTATCTAATCCGTCCGCAATCTCCCGCTCATTTATTATATTGCCGGACGAAACCAGCCTGTATCCCTTGTTGCGCACAGACTCAATCTCATAGCCCTCGTCACGCAAAGCGTTCACATGCTTCCATACGGCGTTTCTCGAAATTCCCAATCCATGACTTATCATCTCGCCGGACAAAAAGTCCTTACCTGATTTCAGCAGCTCTAAAATCTTATCTCTCATTTCTATCCCCTCGGCTACATATTAAAGCGATACCCGACGCCCCATACTGTCTCAATATGTTTTTTCCCGCTCTGCTCAAGCTTGTCTCTAAGACGCTGTATATGCACTGTCACAGTTGAAATATCCCCAACCGCGTCAAGCCCCCAAAGCTTATCGAATAACGCCTCCTTACTCCAAACCTTATTTGAATTTTTAGCAAAGAAAATAAGAAGGTCATACTCCTTAGAGGTAAGGGAAAGCTCTGCATTATTCATAGTTACACGATGCGCATCAATATCAATTATCACATTATCAAACGCAATCATATTGTTTCGGGACTCATTTCCTGACAACTGCTCATGGCGCATTATGTGCGCTTTAACCCTCGCCACCAGCTCGTTCGGGCTAAAAGGTTTTGTTATATAATCGTCCGCGCCCAGGCCTAAGCCCTTAATTTTATCTATATCCTCGCTCTTCGCTGAAAGAAATATAATCGGCACCTGCTTATTCTCCCGTATTTTTTGGCACACCTCAAAGCCGTCCATACCCGGAAGCATAATATCAATAATAATCAAGCTGTAATCATTTTCCCTAGCAAGATGAAGCCCCTTTAAACCATGGTCGGCTATCTCGCATTCAAAACCGTTAACCTGCAAATAATCGCGCTCAAGCTCCGCAATCGCGCAATCGTCCTCTATAATTAAAATTCTCTTCATATATCCTCCTCTATCACATCTCGCAGCGGGAAATACAAAAACGCGTTCGCCCCGTCTTTTGCGCCGCTCTGAAACCACAGTTTACCGCCATGCGCCGCCACAATTTGCCTCGCTATACCAAGCCCTAATCCGCTGCCCTTAACGTTCAGATTTCGCGCAGGGTCAATTCTGTAAAAGCTGTCGAAGATTTTTGTAATTTCCTTATCCGCAATTCCAACGCCGTCGTCCTTTACGCCTATAAGCACACCATCATGCTCAAATCGCGAGCTTATCATAATATGCCCTGTTCCGTCTTTTTTGTACTTAACCGAGTTGTTTATAAGATTTGAAAAAACACGGTACATTTTCTCATAATCAATTTTTATATACGCCGCCTCCGCAGGAAGCTTACATTCTAATATCACGTCTGACTTTTCCGTATCAAACCGAAGCTCGTCCGTCAGCTCCCGCAAAAACGAATGCAAATCGCCTATCTGAAAATTAAATTGCAGTTTGTCAAGCTCCAGTTTTGAAAACGATGAAAGATTTGAAACCATATCGTCAATGGCAGACGCTTTATTGTAAATCGTCTGCAAATATTTATCAACTTTTTCCGGCGTATCGGCAACGCCGTCTTGTATACCTTTAATATATCCCTTTATCGCCGTAACAGGCGTTTTTAAGTCGTGCGATAAATTAGCCAGCATCATTGAACGCTCTTTTTTCAAATACTCCTCGCGCTGCTTACTTCGCTTAAGATTTTTCCGCATTTCATCAAACATAATACAAAGCTTGTCTATATCGTCGTCCGTCGCGCGCATAACCTCAAAGTCAAGATTTCCATTTTTAATATTTTCCGCCGCGCGCGTCAGTTCATGGATAGGATTTACTATGCTTTTTGAAAGCGTAAAACTAACTATGCTGACTGTGCTTATAATCACTAAAACGCACAGCGCAAGCCATATTAAAATATACGTCATACCTTGCGGATTACGTCCTATAAAAACACCGACATAAGACAGCAGCGTGCGCGGTTTCAGCAGCGAAACTTTTGCAACATCAAATTCCTGAGACGGAAAAACCACAATAAACACGGCTATGAATAATACAGTAATGACGCCTATTAAAAAAATAGGCGTCAAAAACATAAGGATATTCGATAACGTAAATTTGCTCCGCATTTTCATAAGAATACCTCGTTATACAAATTATTACCCATTGCCCTGCAAGAAAGAAACGGGTAATGCCCGAAAATGGCGTCGGGTTATATGTAACCCTTTTGTACCCACATTTGTTAGGCTTGTTCTCCGCAATTTTTGTTTGCAAACGCATACGTACAAATCAAAACAAGCAAAAACACTAATACGCAGATATGTTATATCACTAAAATTCCTTTTTGTCAAACAATAGATAACTGCCGGAAAACATCACCACTCCCCAGCCGACAAGAATACCCACCTTACTTATAATAGCATGGAACGGAATTATGTGTCCCACATAAAGCTGCTGCCAGTTCATAAATGACGTAAACACTACGTTTCCTATTGTCGGAACATACAGTCCGCAGAATTTTAAGATTACATACACAGCTATACACAAAAGCATTGTAAGCGTCGGACCACTGCATAAAATATTTATAAATACCGCTAAAAGCGTCAGCACAAACAGCGGCACAAGATTTAGCAGATACGAAAGAAACGTCGCTCCGAGATTTGATATAACCGCAGACGGCGAACCAAAAATAAGCTCCATGAAAGTACATACTATGAACACCGTCGCATAAAATACCGCGCCGACCGTAAATGCCGCAAACGCTTTTGACAAAATCACTTTCGCACGGCTTATCGGACGCATAAGAACCGCTCTTATAGTTATATCGTGCATTTCTGTCGCGACAACGTCGCACACAGCCATCATAACCATAAGCGGCACAAAAATTTCTGAGAAAAAGCGAAGCATATTCATGCTCACAGCGCTTGGCACCATTGTAATCATGCCCTTGGAGACCATAGATACTATTTTTGTTATGAGTATATTCAGACTGCATATTGCCGCTGCAATAATGAGAAAAACAATATATTTTTTCTTCGTCATGAGCTTCATAAGCTCGTTTTTATAATTTGCTAAAAATCTTCTCATACTACAATATCCCCCCTGTTTTCCTTTATAACGGTAAGAAAATAATCTTCAAGCGTCGGATTATAGGCAAGCGCCTCGTCCATTGTACACGCGTCTACCAAATCGCCCTCGTGAATTATCGCAACGCGAGTGCAGGTCTTTTCAATCTCGCCCGCCAGATGACTTGATACCAAAAATGTAACGCCGTATTTTTCCGCAAGCGCGCGGATAATTTCGCGTATCTCAACCATACCCTCAATATCAAGTCCGTTTGCCGGCTCGTCTAAAATTATCAGCTCAGGCTCAGACAAAAGAGCCATTGCAAGCCCCAGTCTTTGCTTCATGCCAAGCGAAAAACGGCTTACCTTATCATTTTTATACTGCGACAGATGCACTATCTCCAAAACCTTGTCTATGCGTCTGTCATCCACATTCGGGTAAAAGTTTGACATGAGCTTTAAATTTCTGTATGCGGACAAGTAACCATAAAGCGCAGGCGCTTCAATCAGCACTCCGATTCGCTCCATAATATCCTCAAAATGAGAATTTAAATCAAGTCCAAACACGGATATCTCACCCGACGTAGGCTTGCATAGTCCGACAACGGTTTTCATCGTTGTGGTCTTGCCTGAGCCGTTTGGTCCCAACAAACCGACGATGTCTCCTCTATTAACTGATAACGTTATATTTTTCACTCCGCGACCATTCTTATAGAGCTTTGTCATATTCTCTATATGTAATATTTCATCCATAGATATTATTTCCTTTCCTAAAGTTTAACATATACAGGCCGGAGGGGGAATCCGACCTGTATATAACTTTTATATGGGGGTATTATTAGTATTTAGGCTAAAAGTTAATCCTCGTCATAAACAATTTCAACATTCTCTGTATCTTTCACATTCACACTATTTTTTTTGTAGTTTTTTTCATATTCTACATTTGGCGTGTTTTCCAGATCCAGTCTCTGCGGCTGAGTTGTACCATAATCAGACATGTTAAGCTCAATCTCAAGAGTCATGGTGTGACCGCCGCCCTCAATCGTGCCTGAAAGCAAATTCTTTGTAAGCCTGCCCTCACTGTCAACTTTAACAAGGCATTTTGCGTTTTTAATCTTCGGATTGTCCGCCAACATCTGCATCATTCCCTCCTCAGGGTCTCCGGATGCAAATTCTGTGTCCTCAAGCTGTTCTTTAATCATAGCAGACATCATATCCATACCCGATGTCACAAGAGCGGGAACCTGAAAAGCTTCAAGCGTCATTTCATATGTGTTGCCGTTATCGTCCGCCTCTGTCATAACAAAATTGTTCTTAAGGTCGCCTACAAATGTATCCGCCAGAGCCTCGGCAAAGTTTATAACCTTATCCTCTGTTTCCTGTTTGCCAATGCCAAGGTTGAACACTGAAAAGTTTTTATCATCTCCATAACGATCTTTTATCGAACGCACATAATATCCTTTTTCTCCGTTCTCACGAGTGCCTGTGGAATAAATCATAAGCCCGTCCTGCACATATTCATCAGAGCTATGTTCTTCTTCGCCGAAATACTTATTTTTATCTGAGCGATTTATAATCACATCGCCGTTTTGATCGTATAAAACAGTTGTTTCCAGCGCGTCAAACTCTTTATCATCATACAAAAACCTTGCTGATGCGTTCATTGTATAGTTTTCCTGTCTTAATAAATCCTTTAAAGCATTTTTATAGACAGTGTATCCGCTTGCGTTTCCGTTGTTTGCCAAAG
>CATJNN010000242.1 GCA_949742185.1 uncultured Clostridia bacterium
GACCGCATACCGCCGCCGATTGTAAGGGTTCCCTCGTGGATTGTAACGGGATATGTGTCAGAACCGCGCAAAAGCGTCCCGCCGGACACCTCCAGATGGTTCTCCCCGTACTGCGATAATACCCTGTCTGCATACGCCCTGCCGTTGGTATCGCGAAACTCGTCTCCCAGAAGCATACTCTCTCTTCCAAGATTCTGCGCGCCCCAGCTCCAAAGTGAACCGTCGCTTTTTGCAGCGTACGCTGTAGTACAATAACTGCCGTAAACATTGTCCGAATATACTCCCGAATAGCCAATCTGGATAGCGTCTGTAAACGGACTTCCATCTTTCGTCTGCACTGTCCCCGGAACACCGTTCACCGCGCCCGAGGTACCCTGACCGAGAGCCAAATCGTCCGCCGCGCCCATCGTCTTCACCTGTCCGTTTGACATAAGTACAAACGATGTGCCGCTGCTTTGTCCAATTACAGGCTTAACACCATCTGCATCTTTAGAAAAACCGTCAATTTTTGTTGGATACGGCACACCGTATCTTGCCCCGCCGTAATATTGCCAACCACTTGTGCGGTTTGTTCCAAGTTGAAATGTGTTGTTTATACCCCACATAAAATAATCGCCATTTTCCGTCAGCGCACCAGTTCCTGCATATGATGCATTTATTGCTATAATATACTTCTCTCCATATTCATCCCAAATTGGAATTCTATGCATTGAAGCAGTATAGAAATTATTTTGTGGAGTGGTATCGCCTAAAGCATTTCTATTTGCACCCCAGCGATAAACTGTGCCATCATTTTTAAGTACTGTTCCTGTATAAGCCTCTTGTTCCCGTACAATATTCTTTATATTTTTAAACCCTGTATACAACTTACTGAAGTTAATTGGAAGAGCTGATGCTGCAAAAAGAGCATTAAATGCTTCAGCAGTATTCGTATTGTTGGTAACAGGCATCATATACCCACCCCATACAAAAAGCTCGCCGTCTTCATTAAGAGCATATGCTCCGTTAAAGTTTCCGCTCGCTGTACCGTTCGCTGACAGGTAAGACCATGCGCTTGCTGCTATATGCACAATTTTACTATTATTGCCCAGATAGTCTGTACCATCTTCATTTTTAACAAGCATCGCATACGGGATTGTTGTTACAACATGTGAATCGCTGGCGTCTTCACCTTGCCCCAATTCGCCTCGTGTACCGGAACCCCACGCCCACACACGTCCCTCTTTATCCAGCGCATAACCTGTATTGCTTCCTCCGGCAATTTCAATAATTTCATCAAGCGGAGTGTCTGGATTTTTCATGATTTGTACTGGAATTGTGCTTGTACCGTATGGTGTACATATGCCTAGTTTTCCTGTTTCGCTGTGGATATCTTTATTTATGGACCAATCGGAAAAATATCCGCTGTTATCACCCCATGCCCAAACCGTACCGTCTGCTTTTAATGCATAAGTTACTCCTGCACCAGCTACAATCTGTGGGTATGCGATGTAAGCCTCATTCTGCGGCAATACATTTAATCTAAACGATGCAAGATTCCCTCTATCGTCCTCGGCAATTATATATGTTATACCGGCCTTTTTAGGGGTTACAGCACCTGTGTATTCATCAACCTCTGCAACTTCTGGATTGTATGAGCTGAATTTTATTCCTGTAGGAGTGTATTCAATCTCTACTTTGTCTTGTATAAGATTAAAGTCAGCTTTACTATTATCTATAAAACCTAATATGGATGATATATCAATGTTAAGAGTATCGCCTATTTGAAGCGCTGTCATTAATAAACCGTCCTCGCGCATAATATTACCGTCATAAAGCTTCACATTTTCTTGATAATAATTGCGTGTTAATTTTGCGTATGGCATTTCCAAATGTGATGTCCAGCTATCAGCATCGTCATTAAGCTTTTTTATAATTTTAGTGGGAACTGCAACATATGCTGCTGAAGTGTCATCATTTATCTGACCGCTGGAATTGATTCCCCAGCCCCAAATAGTACCATCCTCTTTAGTTCCTATAAAACTGCTGTCGTATCTTGCGCCGGAAATATATACAAAACCATTTCCGGACTTGTATGTAGGAGATGCTGTCATATTATTATCAATACTTCCATCGCCGCATCCTCCATTGACACCCGGACCGATTATCCAGCAGGTTCTTTCATCATCATCAAGAACCGTCGCTAATATTGCAGCGCTGCTTCTGCTATCTGTATAAGTAATAGTTGTTGCAATCTGCACGATTTTTTTATCTGGATTTTGCTCACTTACATTCATTATTGTTGGAGTTGTCTGGGATGTTGTAGGTCCCCACGAAGGTATACCGCGAGCGATTGAACCCCAGCCATAGCCTTTACCGTTGCTTAAAACAACTCCTGCCATAGTGCTGTAGTCGGCTCCTCCTGAAACAATCATAACAGCATTTTCAAGATAATCAGATTTTGACGGAGCTTCTCCCTTCGGAACACGCGTTATATTGTCATATACATATCCATCAGAAGTCAAAATAACTTGAGTGGCGTTCGCGTTTGCTCTTCTTTGGTCCACAACATTTTCAAAAAATTCACCAGCCATTTTATTATAAATCGGAGTTGCACTAACATCATACCCCCATTTTACGCTTCTGCCGTTTTGCAAAATAGCAAAACCGCCATAAATCATATTATCTGCTATGCTTGCCACGTTTATAAGATAAGTATCGTCAGTCTCTCCGCCTTTTATCTGTGCCGGTTTTAGACATGCTGCCCCCGTCCCTGAAGAATAATATATATTATTTCCCACAGTCCAAACTTCCCCGTCAACTGTTAGCAAATACATCTGCACAGTTGCCGAAGCAATCTGGATAACTTTTTTTTGCATATTTTGAAGAATCTGTGGATCGGAAGTTTTTCCGGATATAGTACCATCGCCAAAAACTCCATAACCATTACTACCCCAAACCCAAACAACTCCGTCGTGCCTCAACGCTGCTGTCCATCCATTACCTGACGTAATCATCGGCATAGCAACCGCCCCTGCCGGACGTACTTCGAGATGAAAAACATAAAATTTGCCGTTAACATCGGCGGTCACCGGAGTTTTGCCCCATCTGTCGGCAATAACGCTGTCGCCGGACACATGCGCAATTTTTTCATCATACACAGAAATATTCGTCACATTCCCGCTTGGCAAATCGGATAGATTACAAAAAAAAGTTCGTGCATTAAACGACTGACCAACC
>CATJNN010000243.1 GCA_949742185.1 uncultured Clostridia bacterium
AAATATTCATTAATCTTCTGCTCAGCTATTTCCCGCGATGAATAAATCCCGATAATTTTTGTTTCAGTATATTCAAAGCTATCTCCCGTATCATAACTATGTTGTAATAAATACACTACTTTCATCAACGAAACCCCCTATCCCCCCATTTTTTGATCATATTATATTCAGAACCTGGTCCAACATCATAATTCCCTGCACCATACTTTTGATCCATTAAACGCTTTGCAAATGATTTACCATTCTCACCTGGCGCTGGTCTTTGTCCTCTAGCCCATGACGGCACATCATTTGCCTTTGCCTTTCCCGACAGCTTACTAATACCACCTGCTAATGCATATAATGTTTGTCCATATTTATTCATGCTTCCATCAGAGTTTCTTACTCTATTTTGATCTCCATCAGGATTCATCACAGTTGCAATATACAATCCAAGAGCATATTCATATTTTGCCTGCTTTAATGACGCATTATCCTCATTATAACCTAATTTTGTTCTAAAGTTATACTCATTGATACCAAAATATTCAAAATCTTTTTGAGCGTACAACAAAAATCTCGCATCAAAAAGTTCATTTCTAACATTCATTGCTTGCATATGCCAATATTCTTTTGCATTAACCGTAACGCCGTTTCCAACATCTATTGTATCATTAACGCCCGCAGAGTAATAATAATTTGTGTATGTATTAATAACTCCCCTTTGTTCCTCAGTCAAATAACTGTCATAATACTCCCAGCTATTTCCGGTCGAATCAATGCGCATCACAGGATTATTCCCGCAATAGACATACCAGTTAAGCCCGTCCTGCGCGGGGTCTTCGCTGAGGAAGCGTCCTATGCTTGGGTCGTAGTAACGTGCTCTAAGATAATATAAACCTGTTTCTTCATCATAGTTTTCTCCGCAATATCTGTACGGATTATCGTCATTTTCATTTTCATTTATCTGATTGCCGTATGCGTCATAAATATAACGCTTAGTTGTTGTTCCGTGTGCTTCATCTGTGTTTCCGTGCGCGTCGCTGCTGAATATTTCGTTGTTCCTTGCGGCTAACCCCGAAGCTCCCCATAAATTAACCTTTGTATCGGTTATTGTGTTGTGCGTTACTTCTTCATACTGCACCTTGTCTCCGTACCATATGTATTCTGTAGTTGTTGAATCGGTGAGATAATCGTTCTCATATACCTTTGTTGTTTTGCCGTTCCGGCGGTCTGTTGCATCGTAGCTGAAGGTCACATCTGTTCTGACATTGCCTTTCTGAACCGACGCGCTTTCCATAAGGTTCCATGAATTGTATGTGTAGTCAGTCACTTCGGTCGGATCCCCGCTTTCGCCGTCTAAAACCACTTTTTTATATGTGTTTCCGTTAGGCTCCTGATAATAAGCCGTTCTACTCAGCACATCATTCCCCGATTTCCTTGTAACTACAATAACACGATTGCTCATATGCCCTTCAGTATGCTCTGATGTGTATAAATAGTTTTCCGTATAGTTTTCAGCGCCGCTGACGGTTTTTGACACAATATTATTGCGGCAGTCAAAAGCATATTCCGTTGTGTTCCCGCTATGCCCGTTCACTTCTTTTTTTAGACGGTTTAACTTATCGTATATATACGTTGTTATAACGCGCCGTCCGTCTTTGTCTGTCTCTACAACCCTTGTGCGGTTACCATTGTTATCATATACATAATTATATTTCATAACCGCCGCACCGTTTGCGTCCAGCCGGTTAAGCTCCGTCATTCTTCCCGCGCCGTCGTATTTATAATTATTTATGTATCCATTAGGCAAGGTCTCTTTTTTCAGCCAGCCGTTGGCGTAATACTCGTAACCAAGACTATTATTGTTCACGCCCTGAGCGGTTTGCCCGATATTGCTCACTCTGTCCATGCTGTTGCGCCCGTATTTAATTTGCTTAATCTGCTCCCCTGTGTCTTTTCTCACCGTAAAGCCGACAGATGAGTCAATCTTATTATACTGCGTATTAAAGGTTACTCTGTTTGTTCCGTTAAGCCTTTCGGCTGTCTCAGCGTTAACCAGTCCGTCTACTCTGTAATTATACTGTATTCTGTTCTCTTTTTCAAGCTTCCCATATGAATTTTCCTTTTTATTTTCCACGGCTTTTATATTACCGGTGGGCGTATAAGTATATGTTCTCTGCGCATAATCCGTTGCTGCTTCCGTAACAAGCCCGCGGCTGTTGTAAGAATAAGTCGCAGCGTTTCCGCTTTTGTCGGTTGTCTCAATCAGATTACCCGCCGCATCATAGGCGTATTTGCTAACGTTAAAGTTTTCATCCATAACAGAACTAAGTCTGCCGAACGTGTCGTAATTGCTCACTCTGCGCGGCATACCATCCGGATAAGATTCCGTTACAGATGAAAGATCGCCAGCATATTTTATAATGCTGACTTCGCCCTCCGCATTTATTGTAGTATATTTTCGTCCGAACTCATCATAATAATATTCTGTTCCATTTCCATTATAGTCAGTCTCAGACGATAAATTACCTGTACGGTCGTAACCGAAGTAATGCGTGGCGGGCTTGTCTGCTTCCGGATATATTGTCTGTGCTATAACTCTGTTTTCAACATCATATTTTTCTGTTGTTTTATTGCCCTCTTCATCGTATACAGTTCTTGTGCGCTCAATATCGTTATACTCAATGCGCCGTTCAGATAAATCAGGGTTTATCTGCTTTATAATTCTGTTAAAAGCGTCGTATTCATACTTCGTTGTTCCGTTCACATCAGAAACCTGCGTCACTCTGCCAATAGAATCGTATTGTATCTGCTCCCTTTCCTCCCAAGGCACATTATAAACCACTTCATGAAAGCAATAATACCCATCATACTTAAAATCTTCATAATGATATATATTATCGTATTGGTTCTGCGAATCCAGAATAGGCATAGTCGATATTGATGTAACCCTGCCGAAATCATCCACCTTTTCTTTTTTTACCGGTCCGTTTTCATTGAAATAAACGCTTAAATTACGGAAATCTCTTAAATCACGGATTTGTATTAAATCATTATAATAAAGATTTTTTGTGTTCGTATTATCAGGATTTATAGTCTCCACAACCTGATTTTTCATATTATATTTATATCGGGTCGTTTGTCCGAGCGCGTTTGTCTCCGATATTTTGCGCCCCCAATTATCGTATGTATATTGCGCTGCAACTATATCGCCCTTCTTATATTTTTTCACATTAGCATGGTCGTCAGTATATTCAAAGTATTCATTTTCCATGTATTCGGGCGTAGTTTTTTTACTTAAAACATTACCATATGAATCATATGTGCTTATGACAGAACGGACAATATTGTCTTCACTATTGCTCGCTATACTTGATGTGACTATATTGCCATGCTCATCTAAAGTATTTATTGTATAACGCATATATTGAGAACCATAAAATAATATCGGTTCTTCTATTTTTGTGATTACACTTGTAGCTTCATCATAGGTGTATTTCCTTTGTGTACCAAATTTGTCTGTGTGGCTTGTAACGTTGCCTTTTCTGTCATGCTCATACGCCTCCGTCACGGTGGTTTCGCCCTGTTCGCTGTATGTGCGCTGCGTATATGACTCCATTAAATTATATTTATCGTAAGAATAGTTTATTTCAACAGTCACATTGCTGTCCGGAGCCGTTATTTTTTTATTTTTTATAAGTCCCCAATCATTATCAGACATATATGTCGTTTGCAACCCGGTTTGTGCTATTGTTTCTGTAACTTCATACGGTATATGCCAATATTTATCATAATCAGAATATTTATAATTCACCTCATTAATAACTTCATCCTGACAATTATACATACCTACCGTTTTACGATTTTTAATCCTCATATATTCTTTGTCTCCCGAGCAGTTATAGTCATCTTCTATTCTCATACTTCCTTTTTCATAATCATATTTATAAGAATAATCACCCCATAGATTTACAATTTCATCCATTGTAAAAACAGTATTCTCATCTGAGTTATATGCTCTGGGGCACATAACTTCCACTGTATTTGCCCTATAATAATATAAACTATCCTTGTTTTGAGTCTGCTTCTCATACATGATATACTTTCCATATGAATTTTTCTCCAGCCTATACTCACACATCCATTCGTTATCTACACAAACGTATACATCCACTTTATTATTATCTTCAGAATATGTACGTTCAAAAGTAATTTCTCTGTTAACCGAGTCTATTATCTTTTCTATCAATCCGTCATCCGCATAAAAATATTGAATAGAATTACCGTATCTGTCTTCTGTTTTTATAATGCCTTTATCATTAAAATAGTCTTTCGTTCCATTTTTATATGTTACTACATAGTCGCCTTTCCCTCTTGCTTCAAATTTTATGTCTCCTGTTTTTCGCTCCCATCTATCAGTGTCTAATGTTGAACCGTCCGCCAATCTGATATAGTACCTATCCTTATCATATCTATCCTGTTTAACATAAGGAAGTGAAAAACTCCATCCCGCCCCAATTCCATGCCGCTGTTCAGCTTCAGAAGTATAGCCGGTCATAAATGTAGAATAATAAAGGAACTTATCCTCAGAATCAAACACTGGCACAAGATACGGTGCTCCCACGGCAGCTTCGTCCTGATTAAAACGCATTGTCAGAGCGAAATCCAGACCATTCACTCCGGGCAGCACAAAATCCGTCTCTTCATGTATTAACATGCCCGTAGCATAATTTATCCGCTCATTCTCGTTGACCATTGTATAATTTCTATAGTCATGTTCTTCATTATCCGGCGGCATAAATATTGCATCTGAAACATTCGCCTGCGCCGCTTCATACGCTATGATTTCTATGGCTTCATCATATTTATTGTTTCTGAAATCATCAAATGAAATTTCCTTTTCAGGATTGCTTTCAAGATATTTCTTATATTTTATTAACTCATATATAAAATCATTAGCTCTATCATATTCTGATAAATATTTATCCACATCATCCTCAGTCATTTTAACGGTTTCAGCTATCGGAGATATTTTTTTCTTGATAACATCCAAGGAACGTTCCTGTTTTTGTTCTGCATATATTACAAACGGCGAAAACAAATTTATTATAACCGATACTAATACAATGATTGATATTTTTTTCATTAGCATATACCTCACGTTCTATTGGATTTTTTCAATTTTTACACGCTTGAAATCATTTTTGACGTCATAATAATACAGATATGTATCGTCTATATCAAGAAATATCCCCGCAGCGTCGTCCATCCTGAAGCACTGACCGCTTCCTATAGGCGAATAATAAATTTCGCCATTTTGATACCGCCATCGCGAAAAATAGATATTATTTAAGTCCGCCGCAATAAAGTCTGCATCTACCCAGTCTAATATTTTTGTAATCTCTGTTCCGACAATCTTATAAATATGCTCATCATCCGAAATAAACAACTCCCGGCCATTGCTGCAAATCGCATTAACAGCGGTATTTGTCAATTTAAGCTCGTCTTTATATAAGCATCTGTTATCATATAAGTTGATGTAATACTCGCTTCCGTTTACAGTAACTGCGTTTTTCTTTCTCATTTTATTTACAGTATCAGAAGATACTTTTAACAAATAATTATCATAATCATCGCTTTTCTTAATAATCTTTACATAGATATTGTCATCAGTTCTGCATTCTATTGAAGAATATGCAGACTGCCCGTTTTGCATATCGTTATTTTTATATACTTCAATTTCGTAACCGTCTGTAACTGAAAATTTATATGATGTATTATATGGCACCTTAAAGCTGTACCATTTTTGACCCGATATATAGTCTATAGAATCTACTATATCTTCTCCGAACTCAAACTTCTGTGAATTGTCTTTATCTCCAAACAAACATGGATGCGTTAACGCAAACTTTTTTCCTGTTCCCAATTGCCCCGAACCGTCGTTTCCCCAGGAAACTACTGTTCCGTCTTCTTTTAAAGCCATACTGTGTGTATATCCGGCGGCAATATCTTTTATATTTTTTAATCCCTTTATCTCAATGGGACGTATATTTCTTTTAAATCCTCCATTAGCCAACTGACCGTAACCATTATCGCCGCACGCTAAAACTCTTCCCTCTTCATTCAGCATCAGACTATGGTATTCTCCGGCAGCTATAGCTTTTATATTGGTTAATTTTTTTGTTTGTATATTTCCATATTGATAATGACCGTTATCTCCAAATGCAAATACTTCTCCTCTGTCATTAAGCATCAAAGTATGATACTGTCTCGAAGAAATGGCTTTTATATTCTTTATATTAATTTCAATCGGTATTTTTGAATTTCTTATTACCATATTGCCAAATTGCCCGCTAAAATCTTCCCATGCTCTCCCCCATGTAAATACCGTTCCGTCTTTTCTGATTGCAAAATTATTATACTGTCCTACCGCTATTGCTTCTATGTCTGTCAAATTAGGCACTTGCTTTGGTATCTGCGCTTTCTCAACTGTCCCATCACCTAATTGTCCATCCTCATTCAGCCCCCACGCATATACTGTCCCATCATTTTTTAACGCCAAACTATGATATGCGCCGACGGCAATCGCTTTTACATCAGTCAGTCCTTTCACTTGTACCGGAGAATAAATTCTGTTCTGCCCTCCGTTACCTAACTGTCCATATCCATTAAACCCCCACGCCATTACCGTTCCGTCTTTCTTTAAAGCTAAACTATGATAATATCCGGCGGCTATGCTTTTAGCATCCTCCAATACTTTCTGCGGCGTATCATTATTCAATAAGCTTCCGTCTCCCAACTGATTATGTGAATTATATCCCCACGCCCAAACGCTTCCATCACCCTTTAATGCAAGATTATGATACATTCCGCCTGCTATTGCCTGAACATTATCTAAACCGCATACAGTTGCCGGAGAAGCGACGTTTGTGTTTTCTATTCCTAATTGTTTATTTATATTCGAGCCCCATACATAAATTTCCCCCTGAGAATTTATCTCAAGCGTGTGATTTAATCCTCCCGATATTGATACCGGCATATAGCTGCTGCTTATCCTCACAGGTAAATTTGCGTTATTTCTTGTGCCGTCTCCCAACTGACCATACTCATTACTTCCGCATGTATATATACCATCATTATTTTTCACTAAAACTGTGTGATTATATCCTGTTGCAATATCTTTTATATCTGTAATTGTATTTAGTAATATGGGCACATTACTTCCGTTATTATTGCCATTACCAAATTGACCGTATGAATTATCTCCCCATGCATACGCATTGCCTGAATTATCTAATGCAATTATATGATTTATACCTGATTCTATTTTCGTTATATTAGCATATAGCTCAACCCTTTGAGGCGTCATTTCAATATCTGTACTGCTTCCGTTTCCTAACTGTCCATAATTATTTTTGCCCCATGTGTATACCTCTCCATTTTGTGATAACGCTGCAATATGACTTTTTCCTGATGAAATACCAATTATCTCAGATATATTTATTTGTATAGGGTCCAATACTAATTCATCTTTTCTTGATGACGCGCTTAATTTGGGATTTCCCCAAAAATACACCGTACCGTCTGTTTTTAATGCCGCGGTATGATAGTAACCGGCGCTTACCTCCTTGACATCTTCTAATGCTGAAATGCGTACAGGTTTTGTTTTTTGGACATATGTGCCGTCACCAAGCTGTCCCAATCTGTTATCTCCCCATGCATACAATTCCCCATTCCTGTTTACAGCAAAGGCAGATGCTGCTCCGGCATTGATATATATAATATTTTCCAGTCCGGCAACTTGTTTAGGTATCCCTCTTTGAGTTAATGTACCATCACCAAGCTGTCCATATGTATTATCTCCCCACGCCCAAACTGTTCCGTTCTCTTTTAATACAAGAGTGAAATTCTCTCCGGCTTCTATTTGTATATTTGCTGACGCATCATTTTCAAACGCCACAGCCCTCTCTGTCGTCTGTACCTCATTTGCTTTTAAAGCCTCATTTATATTTAATATGGAGTCTCCAATATAATGTTCTGCATTATCATCCCGAAGCATTTCTATATCAGAAAACTTATTTGTATTCTCTTCATAAAAGCAATCTTTAATTGGTTCATTCATATATTCTGTTGTGGATATTAATTCATTAAATTCTGTCTCACTAATCTCTTCTGCCTTAACAGCTGTAATATTTGAAAATATCAAATAAATCGCCACTAAATAGATAATTACTTTTTTCATATATCTTCCCTCTTTCTATCATTTTTTACCATACCTCTATAATTTATTGTATCATTAATAATATAAATAACAATGATATTTTTTTAACTTTTCCCGACTATCTTTACATATTTTAAGATTTTAAAAATATTTTGTAAACTATA
>CATJNN010000244.1 GCA_949742185.1 uncultured Clostridia bacterium
GCGGCTGTGAGATGTCTGACGGAAGCGGGCGAAAAGGCTTATATTATAGGCGAGCTTGCCGAGGGCGAGAACGGAGTGGACATATGCTGAACATAGGGGTTTTGGCGTCGGGAGGCGGCACTAATTTGCAGGCGCTTATCGACTCGCAGGGCGGCGTTATTAAATCGGGAAAAATTGTGTGCGTATGCTCGAACAGTTCTACAGCCTACGCGCTTGAAAGAGCCAAAAAAGCGGGAATTGCGACAAGGGTAATACGCAAAAATGCAGACTGCGGCGGTGATATGGACGAGTTTAGCCGTAGGATTTGCGATTATATGCACGAGATGCATGTGGATTTAATTGTGCTTGCGGGGTTTATGGCGATTTTTGGCGGTAAGCTTTTGGAGGATTATGCAAATAAAATAATTAATATTCACCCCTCGTTAATACCGTCGTTTTGCGGCGACGGTATGTATGGGCTTAAGGTGCATGAGGCGGCGCTTGATTACGGAGTTAAGGTTACGGGCGCGACGGTGCATTTTGTGAATGAAATAACCGACGGAGGGAAGATTATATTGCAGAAGGCCGTTTGCGTTAAGGACGGAGACACGCCGGAGAGCTTGCAAAAACGCGTTATGCAGGAGGCGGAGTGGGAAATTCTGCCGAGGGCTGTGGAGCTTGTGTGTTCAGGGCAAATCGAATAATTTTTATAGTATTAAAACGGATTTTTTGGGGAAAGAAAGGAGCTAATCACGATGGAAAAGCTGTCTATTGAAAAGGAATTACAATCAAATGAATATCCGGGGCGCGGTATTATTTTAGGGCGTTCACCCGACGCTCGTTTTGCGGTTGCGGCGTACTTTATCAGGGGCAGAAGCAAAAACAGCCGTAATCGTGTGTTTGTGGAGGACGGCGACGGAATACGCACGCAGGCGTTTGACGAGAGCAAGGTTTCAGACCCAAGCCTTATCATCTATGCTCCCGTGCGCGTGCTCGGTAATAAGACGATTGTCACAAACGGCGACCAGACGGACACGATTTATACGCTGATGAATCAACAGATGACGTTTGAGCAATCGCTCAGAACTCGCGAGTTTGAACCGGACGCGCCGAATTTTACACCGAGAATTTCCGGAATTATAAAGGCGGGCAACGGTAATTTTAATTATGCTCTTTCTATTTTAAAGAGCGCGAACGGTAATCCGAATTCGTGCCAAAGGTATACTTTTTCATATAAAAATCCGCTTCCGGGCGAGGGACATTTTATTCACACATACAAATCAAACGGCAACCCGCTTCCGAGTTTTGAAGGCGAGCCTAAGCTTATCGCGATTGAGGAGGCGGATATCGACGCGTTTACAAATAAGATATGGAGTTCGCTTAATGAGGATAACAAGATTTCGCTGTTTGTGCGCTATATTAACTGCGATACAGGGGAAACACAGACAAGGATTGTGAATAAAAACAAGTAAGGCGCCGATAAGTTATGAGTGTGAGGTCCAAACTTATATACTTGACTATAATAATAATGATTATGCTCAGCGGATTACTGATAACTATAGCAAATAACTGCGTTGCGAAAAAAACGAAGCGTGATATAGAAGCTATTCCGCTGCCGGAGCGGACGGAGCGAATCGAAGCCTTGTCGTCGGCAGGGAAGTTGGTGGGCAGTGGGAATGGCATGCAGTATTTCGGAGCGGTTTTAATAAAAAGCGGATTGTCGCTTGAAGAGCTGGACGCGCATTATTCGCAGTATCGTGAAAAAGAGGATTACTATATTGTAGAGCCGCAAACAAATCAAAAAATTAAAGCGACAGAAAATCAGCTGTCGTTTGAACACGATATAAACGGCGATGATTATTATATTGTATATTCATGGGGCGATACAAAATATGAGTTTTTATATTACTATGATATAAGAGGACATTAAACGAAAGAAAGGGAGATAAAGATGGACGAACTTCAATTAAAATACGGCTGCAACCCAAATCAAAAGCCGGCGCGCGTTTTCATGGAGGAGAGCGGTGAATTGCCTTTTGAGGTTGTGAACGGCAGACCGGGATACATAAATCTTTTAGACGCGTTTAACGCGTGGCAGCTTGTGCGCGAGCTGAAGCAGGCGACAGGGATCCCTGCGGCGGCTTCGTTTAAGCACGTGTCGCCGGCGGGCGCGGCGGTTGGTTTGCCACTTACGCCGACGCTCCGCAAAATTTATTTTGTAGACGAGGACGCGGTTCTCTCGCCAATCGCGTGCGCGTATGCACGTGCGCGCGGAGCGGACAGAATGTCGTCGTTCGGCGACTTTATCGCTCTTTCCGACACTTGCGACGAAGCGACGGCTAAGCTTATCGCAAAAGAGGTTTCCGACGGTATTATAGCTCCGGGTTATACCGACGGCGCGCTTGAGATTTTGCAGGCAAAGAAAAAAGGAAATTACAATATTTTAAAGATTGACGCCGATTACGAGCCGGCGAGCATAGAGCGCAAACAGGTTTTCGGCGTGACGTTTGAGCAGGGCAGAAACGCGCTCGCAATGAAGCCGGACATGCTGACTAATATTGTCACGCAGGAGATGAACTTGCCGGTGGACGCGCAGCGCGATATGCTTATTTCTTTGATTACGCTGAAATACACACAGTCGAACAGCGTGTGCTATGTTAAAGACGGACAGGCTATCGGCATAGGCGCTGGGCAGCAGTCGAGAATACACTGCACGCGTCTGGCGGGGAATAAGGCTGATATATGGTGGCTTCGTCAGGCTCCGCAGGTCTTAAATTTACAGTTTGTGGACGGAATTAAGCGCGCGGACCGCGATAATGCGATTGACGTATATTTATCGGACGACGAGTATATGGACGTGCTGGCGGACGGCAAGTGGGAAAGTATTTTCAAAGTTAAACCGCCTGTGTTCACAAAAGAAGAAAAGAAAAAGTGGCTTGCTGAAAACACGGGCGTAACGCTTGGCTCGGACGCGTTTTTCCCGTTTGGGGACAATATAGAGCGCGCGTATAAGAGCGGCGTGAAATATGTTGTTCAGCCGGGCGGCTCGGTGCGCGACGACAATGTTATCGAAGCCTGCGACAAGCATGATATGGTAATGGTGTTTACCGGTGCGCGGCTTTTTCATCATTAATATGGAAAAGGTACTGGAAACGGAACGCTTATATCTGCGGGAGATGACAGACGGCGATTACAAGGATTTATGCGAAATTTTGCAGGACGAAAAAACTATGTACGCTTATGAGCATGCATTTTCTGAAGAGGAAGCGGCGGCATGGCTTGCAAAGCAGCTTGAACGATACAAAAACGACGGTTTTGGTTTATGGGCTGTGATTGATAAGAAGAGCGGCGAGTTTTTGGGGCAGTGCGGTATCACATGGCAGTCGATTGGCAAAGAGAAAGTTCCCGAGATAGGGTATTTGTTTAAGAGAAAGCATTGGCGCTGCGGCTATGCCGCGGAAGCGGCGCGCGGGTGCAGGGAGTATGCGTTTAATACCCTTGGTTTTGACAAGGTTTACTCAATTATCCGCGATAATAACTATAGCTCGCAAAAAGTTGCGGAGCGAAATGGAATGCGTGTGGCGCAAAGCTTTGTTAAGCATTATTACGGTATGGATATGCCGCATTTGGTGTATTGCGTTGAAAAATGAATATATGCAAAGATAAAAACACAGTTCCGGTTGGTAGTCCGGACGCGGCGTTTATGCCGTCAGTAACCTGCCTCCTTGGTTGTCCGTTCTTTGCGGCGAGTTTAAGGAGGACTTTATGGATACTATTGTATCAGGATTTACGGTGTTTTTTGAAGCTCCGTTTTGGGTGGGCATATTTGAATGCGAGAGCGCGGCCGGTTACGAGGTGTGCAAGATCACTTTCGGCGCGGAACCAAAAGACTCTGAGGTTTATGAGTTTATTTTGGCTTGTTGGCGTCATATGCATATGCGGGCGCAGAAGTCTGATAAAAAAACGGTTAAACGTGCTGTAAATCCGAAGCGTATGCAGAGAGAAGTGAAAAAATTGCTCATGCGGCGCGGAGCGGGCACAAAAACGCAGCGGGCATTAAAGAAAAGCTATGAGCTTGCAAAAGCGGAGCGCAAACAAAAAGCTTACGAGACGACCGAAAAAGAAAAGGAAGAAAAGCGAGAAAAAAAACATTTCAAAAAGAAAAAAAAACACCGAGGGCATTAAACGGCGGTGTTTTGAAATATGGAAGAAAAGAAGATTAACGCATTGCTTGTCCACAGCGACGTGTTAAATTATTAATTATTGTTTGTGGGCGGAAAGGCTATAGTGACTACATGAAGATGAAAAAAATTATTGCGTTAATTCTATCACTGGGATTTGCGCTGTCCGGTGCGGCGGCGTTAGCGGACGACGGTCAAATAGGAGTTTACATAGACGGAAAACCGTTAACGTTTGACGTGGCTCCTATTCTTGAAAGAGACCGCGTTCTTGTGCCGTTCAGAGCGATTTTTGCGGCTTTGGGAGCGGAGGTGGACTGGGAGCAGTCAACGCAGACGGCGATTGCCAAGCGCGGCGGCGACATTATGAAAATCACGATTGACAATAATATTTTCTATAAAAATGACGTGCCTATAACGCTGGATGTGCCCGCGCGAGTGCTTAACGACCGCACGCTTGTGCCTATACGCGCAGTGTCGGAAGGATTTGGAGCGGATGTTAAGTGGGACGGCGAAGCACAGAGAGTAATTATCGCCACAAAAGCCGAAAATACTGCGTCGCCCTCGCCTGAAGCGACGCTTACTCCGGAAAACGTCTCGCAGGGTTCTAAAGACGGCAGTACAGGAGACAGAGCGAAGCTTCCGTTTACAGAGCTGTCGGAGAAAGACATGCAGGAGCTGATTAGTGAAAAAGACGATATACGTTATAATTTTGAGCAGGAATATTTGCCGGATTTTGTGTTTAGGGATAAGTCCATATACGAAAATGTGAAGTCTGAGGTTGTATTTAAAGATATTGTTAAGCAATTATGGACTATGAATGCCATGGATTGTATTCTTGATATTCAGATAGGCTCAGATAATACTGATTATATATTAAATCCCGATAAGCTGGACGAGAAGATTTTACAGGAAAGCTATGAAAAGCTTATAAGCGGCGCGGGTATGGATTATGAATCGGTTTTTGCCGGTGTTGCCAGCACGGAGAGTGAAAACGGCACGGCAGTTGCCGTTATAGAATTTAAAACGGCGGATGGATTTGTAGACTGTAAATGCATAGGTATAGCGGCGTCAAAGGAGGGCAATGCGCGGTATTTTACACTTGAAAATGATGCGATGCAGAAAGATACATTGTTTTTCTGCGAGGTTAAAGAAGGCGAGCGCGGAACAATAAGCACTTTTGATAAAAGAAATGACGACACTGATATAAAAACTTTTGTTGCAGAGATTATAAAGGCTTATGAGAACGGCTCATCGGTTTCCGCAAGCCTTAAATTTGAATAAAGGAGTAAAAAACATGAGAATACTTGTGGTAGGCGGAGGCGGACGAGAGCATACTATTGTGTGGAAAATTGCGCAGTCGCCAAAGACGGAGAAAATTTATTGCGCCCCCGGAAACGGCGGTATATCCTCGCTTGCTGAATGCGTGGATATTAAGGCGACAGATATAGACGGTATAGTTGAGTTTGCGAAAAAAGAAAAAATCGATCTTGTTATGGTCGCTCCTGACGACCCATTGGTTCTTGGAATGGTTGACGCGCTTGAAAAGGCGGGCATACGTGCGTTCGGTCCGCGGGCA
>CATJNN010000245.1 GCA_949742185.1 uncultured Clostridia bacterium
ACCCGCCATTTCGGGGGCTTTCGGTGTATCTCCCGTATCCGTCACATCAACATTCACAGCAATATCAGCGTCAAGCGAATATGCGGCAGTCTGCGCGCCCCGTCCGCCGACTTCCTCCTGTACGGTAAACACATAATACACATCATTTGAAGAGGCAAGCTGTTTTTTTGCAGTTTCAATCAAAATATAACACGCTATACGGTTATCAAGCGCTTTTGAAATAATGCGCTCTCCTACTTCGCAGAAGCCTCCCGCAAAAGCCGCGCTATCGCCCACCGATACGCAGCTCCCTGCTTCTTCGGCAGATTTTGCGCCTATGTCTATATATAGTTTTGCCGCAGACGCTTTTTTATCAAAAGCCTCTTCCTCACAATTTATAACTCCGACTGCTCCGTTTTCAAAAACCACTCTGCGTCCGGGAAGCCGTTTTATTTCAACGCCGCCCACAGGCGCAAATCTCAAAAACCCGTTTTTATCTATAAATGTGACAACAATGCCAACTTCATCCATATGCGCCGCAAACATAAGCTTCTTTCCGCCGCCCTTTTTATGCGCTATAAGATTCCCTAATGTATCAGTATATATCTCATCTACAAAAGAATCTATTTTTTCACTAATAAATTTACGGACCTGTTCTTCGCGTCCTGATACTCCATGACATTGCGTAAGCTCTTTTAATAATTCCATTACAACAACTCACCTACTCTTTCTGTAAAAATGCACGCTAATTCAAGCATTGCGTCAATATCTGATTTTGAAGCCACACTCACGGGCGAATGAATATATCTGCATGGTACTGATAACGCCGCTGTACGTACTCCGCCGCACGATTTATGAATTGCTCCCGCGTCGTTGCCTCCCATTGTAGTACGCTTATATTGAACCGGAATTCTATTTGCGCATGCCTGCTCATATAGCCATTTATAATATGTTTTGTCAACTATAGTTGTCCTGTCCGCAAATGTCACTGCAACGCCTGCGCCAAGCTCGGTCGCATATTCGTGTTCTTCCGAATCGTGTACATCCGAGCAGGTTGTCCCTTCCAAAACCAGCGCAATGTCAGGTTTTACACAATTTGCCGCAATCTGCGCTCCACGCAGTCCAACCTCCTCCTGTACCAGAAAACAGAAATAACAGTCATATTCACATTCGTATTTCATTAACTCAATCAAAACTGCGCAGCCTATACGGTCATCAAGAGCTTTTGCCTTAATTTTATCCGTTCCAAATTCCGAATACTCGGTATCAAATGCCGCATAGTCGCCGATATTCACACATTCAAGAGCCTCCTCTCTGTTTTTTGCTCCAATGTCTATAAAAATATCCTTAATTTCCGGCACATTTTCACGCTCAGTCTTTTTCTGCAAATGAATCGCCTTCATTCCAATAATACCTTTAACCGCGCCTATACGCACACGTTTTGAAATAAGCACACGCGCGTCAATTCCTCCTACAGTCTTAAATTCTAAAAATCCTTTATCTGTCACTCCACTGATAATAAGTCCAACTTCATCCATATGTGCGGACAGCATGACGCGTTTATCACTTTTTTGTCCCTTTTTCAGTGCAATTATATTCCCCATAGTGTCGATTGTTATTTTATCAGCAAGCGGGCGAATCTTCTCCAAAATAAACTCTCTCACAGAACGTTCATTCCCGCTAACTCCGTCAAGCGAGCAAAGCTCCTTCAGCAACATAACCATCCCTCCGTTTCCGCCTCCATATCCTGTATAAAAAATGTAAGAAGCGATGCCACAGCGTCAACATCACTCAATGACAGCGTTTCAACTGATGTATGCATGTATTTAAGCGGTATTGATAATAATGCCGTAGGCACTCCTGAACGCGACACCTGTATTGCCCACGCGTCTGTGCCGGTATCTCCGCTGTCAACGTCAATTTCTGTTTTGATATTATATTTTCTCGCCGTCTCCGAAAGCCGTTTCTGCACAGCAGGATGAATGTTCGGTCCTATAGAGATAATGCAACCGCTTCCTGTTTCATAGGCATTATACGAATTGTCGGGCGTTATTCCATGGCATACGTCAACCGCAACAGCAATGTCGGGATTTATAGCATATGCCGCAGTTGTCGCGCCGCGAAGCCCAACCTCCTCCTGAACTGATATGCACACATACACATCAACCTCAATCGTAACCTTTTGAAGCCGTTTCAAAACTTCAATCAGCGCTGCAGAGCTTGCGCG
The DNA here is from genome assembly GCA_949742185.1 of uncultured Clostridia bacterium. GTDB lineage: Bacteria > Bacillota > Clostridia > UBA1381 > UBA1381 > CATJNN01. Next base: position 2,207 of record CATJNN010000245.1, read on the forward strand.
GTCATCTAAAGACTTTCCGCTGAACTGATTTTTGCCAAACGAGCCTACCGATTGCGGAAACGTTATGCTATCGCCGACCGAAATAATCTCTATCACCTTATCATAGCTCATTCCAACGTCAATCGCCATATCCTTTATTTTTGCACTTTTCTTTGCTTCATCCGGCTCCTGCAAATGCGGCGGTTTTGCGCCTATTATTCCTGCAACATCTCTCTTTCCATGCACCGTCACCTCTAAAGCAGGTAAAATGCGCGGGTCAACTCCGCCAACAGGTGCAAATGTAATAAATCCCCGTTTGTCTATGGAAGTTACCATAAGTCCTATTTCGTCACAGTGCGCCTCAATCATAATCCGTTTGGCGTTTTTTATGCCGCATCGTTTTACAGCAATAATGTTTCCAAGCGCGTCAGAGCTAACCTCGTCTGCATATGGATTAATAAGGTCTTTAATTTTATCTGTTATCCGATATTCGAATCCTGACACTCCTCGCATATCGCTTAGTTTCTGTATCAATTCCTTCAACACAAATTACTCCTTTATCTCATTTACAAGCTTTTTAAACAGATTACCGCGTTCCTCAAAATTTTTAAACATATCAAAGCTTGTGCTTGCCGGAGACAACACAACAGCATCCCCGTCACATGACGATTTTCTTGCGGCATCTACAGCCTCCTGATATGTGGATACACGAATAATATTTATATCTTTTCCATTTCCGCTTCGTTTTACTTCATCATTTAACGCTTTTTCTATTTTATCTGCTGTCATGCCTATTAATATGAGCGTTTTAACGCGCTCCGCAATCGGCTTACCAATCTCATCGTAAGGAATTCCTTTATCTTTACCTCCCGCAATTAATATAACTTTATCCGAAAAAACTGCCAGTGTATTTTTTGTTCTGTTCGGACTTGAATCAATCGAGCTGTTATAATATCTTACACCGCCAACCGTGCGGACAAGCTCTATGCGATGCTCGACCCCGCCAAATCTTTCGGCGACATTTCTTATAGCCTCGCCGCTTACCAAATGACCAACAGCGCATATTGCGGCCATATAATTCTCTACATTATGCATCCCCTGAACTTTTATATCTGATATATCCAATATTTTCCCGCCATTATAATAAATGCTTCCGCCATCTAAATACGCACCGTTTACATGCTCTTTTCGCGAAAAATAGAGTGTATTAGCCCTTGATTTTCTCCCAATTTCCCGTGTTTCATCATTATCCTCATTCACAACTAGAATATCTTTTTCTGATTGATACAGCATAATATTCTTCTTCGCTTCTATATACTCGCCATATCCCTTGTGCACATCAAGATGATTTGGACTAATATTAGTTATAACCGCTATCTCAGGAGATTTGCGCATTGTGTGAAGCTGAAAACTGCTAAGCTCCAACACAACCCAATCGTCTTTTTTCATCTTATCAGCCTGAGACAACAACGGCATCCCTATATTTCCCCCAAGCCATGTCTTATAACCCTGTTCAGTGAGCATTTTATGAATAAGCGTTGTGGTCGTTGTCTTTCCGTCGCTCCCTGTAACCGCAACTATATGCGACGGACAAACGTCAAAAAAAACCTCCATCTCGGATGTAACACATTGTCCATTGGCGCGCGCAGCCTCAAGCTCCGCAATATCATAGCGCATTCCAGGAGTCTTAAATATTATATCCTCGCTCAAATCTTTCAAATAATCCTCGCCTAAAATAAGACGCACTCCCAAATCCTGCAAATGCTGTATATCGGAGCCAATCTCTCCTGCAGTATGCTTATCGCGTGCTGTCACAGCCGCGCCAAATTCAACCAGCATGTCAATCAACGGTTTATTGCTTATTCCTATGCCTATAACAGAAATATTAGCCCCAAAAACCTTTTTTTTGAATTCTTCAAGCCTTGTATTCATGCCAAAACTCCTTTCAATAAAACCTATACAAAAATATAGGGCAAAATCTCACGATTTCGCCCTTAAAAAGCTATAACTTTTATTCTTCCTCTGTCTTCTCTTCGTCAGCCTCTTCTTTTACTTCTTGAGTCTCTTCCGATGCTATTTCCTGCTTCGCAGCCTCGTTTTCTTCCGCTGCAGCTTCAACATGCTCTTCTTTAGCATCATCAACCTCTGCAACCTCAGCTTCCGCCTGCTCTCTGATAACAGCCTCAATATCAACAGGAACCTCAGCCTCGTCTGCCGGAAGAACCGTTTCTTGTTCTTCTTCAACCAGCGTTTCTTCAATCTTAGGTTCAATCAAAGCACGAATACTCAAGCTTATTTTTCTTTCATCCCAATTAGCCTCTGTAATTTTTGCTTCAACAACCTCACCGATTTTCAGAACATCCTCAGGCTTATCAATTCGTCTGTCTGCAATCTGAGAAATATGGATAAGTCCGTCAACAGACGGCATAATTTCTGCAAAAGCACCAAATGGCATCATACGAACAATCTTACATGAAACAACATCTCCAACAGAATATTTAGATTTAACAATATTCCACGGATTATCCTCCTGCTTTTTATATCCAAGAGAAATCTTTTTCTTTTCAGGGTCAAGCGCGCGAATATTTACAGAAATAGCCTCGCCTTCATGGATAACTTCAGATGGGTCTTTAATCTTATTCCAGCTCAGTTCAGAAATATGAACAAGACCATCGACTCCGCCAATATCAACAAACGCGCCAAACGGCATAATCTTTTTAACAACGCCCGTAATAACCTGTCCCTCTGCGATTTTGCCTTCCGCAACATCACTCCAAAACTTGTCTTCAACAGCTTTTTTAGCTTCCTCAAGAATTACGCGAACCGAGCCAACAACACGGCGGCGTCTTTCGTCAATATCAATCAGCTTAAACTTAACCTCTTCATTAAGAAGCGTTGTTAAATCCTGTACATATCGCGCAGACGCATGTTTTGCAGGTACAAATACCTGAGTTCCATCGCAAAGCACAATAACTCCGCCTTTAACTGCTCTTATAATCTTACCGTCCAGAATCTCTCCGTTTTCATAAGCTGATTTCATTTTGTTCCAGCTCTCCATAGCCACAAGCTTCTTTCTTGAAAGCACAACCTTTCCTTCAGCATCGTTAACGCCTACAACATAAACTGTTATTGTATCGCCTGTTTTTACCAAGTCGGTTATTTTAGCGTACGGATCGTCTGTAATCTGATCGGCTTTTAATATACCGTTATACTTAAATCCGCCCAAATCCACAACTGCTTCGGTATTATTCACGTCGATTACCGTACCGTCTACAATATCGCCGTTATTCAAAGTTTTTCCCTCATACTGCTCAAGCAATTGCGCAAATTCTTCGTTCTTTACATTTTCGTCCATCGTTGTTACAACCTCCTCGATAATACG
>CATJNN010000246.1 GCA_949742185.1 uncultured Clostridia bacterium
CCGCCGCTGTAATTAAAATTGTAATCAAAAGTATCAGCGTTATAAATTTTCCTGCGAAAGCAACCGCTTTCTCGCGCGACTCACGCTTCATAACGCTGCTGAATACCGGTATAAACGTAGCCGATATAACTCCTCCTACAACTATATCAAAAAGTGTTGTCGGAAGTCTTGTCGCGGTAATAAACGCGACGGCTTCAGGTCCCGCTCCAAAAAACGCGGCGATTAAAGAATCCCGCACCTGCCCGCATATCTTGGCAAGCAGCGTTGCAGCCGCCATAAATCCCGCAGTTCTTAAAAGTTTATTTTCGCTCATTATCTCCGCCGTCCTTTCTTAAAAAGTCCGCCGGCTATAACTGCATTCTCACGCGCCTTGCATGCCAGAAAGCTTTTTGTTTTGTCCATTTCCGGCAAAAGCTCGTTGTACCGCGACATAACCTCGTCTGTCATACTGACGAGAGTTTTCTTGTCTGACTGCTCGAGCGGAAGATAATATTTCTGTCCTATATATTCAAGAAAACCTTGTATTTTAGGGTCGTATACAAGTCCTATAACCGGAACGCACTGAGAAACCGAATATATAAGCGTGTGCAGACGCATACCGATGCATAAATCCATATTCGACATAACAGATAACGCGCTGTCTGCTGAAAAAACCTCGTTAAGCACCGCTGACGGACGCTTCAACATACCGGCAATCCTCGCAGAAATTTCATAGTCCTTTTTAATCTGCATAGGAAAAAACACCGGATACATATCATATTTCTCAGCCGTTTCGTCAATCGCCTCGGCAATAGCTTTTTCCCATTCCGGCGTTATTGTTTTCCATTTTCTCACCGATATGCAAAGCCGCTTTTTCGTCATATCAACGCCATACCGCTTCAGAACAGCCTCTCCCATATTTCCGTTCGGCGTTGAAAGAGAAAACGCAGGGTCTGCCGTTGCACAAATTTCAGGCTTAGTCACGCCTAGGCGCGCAAGCTCTCCCAAAGACATGCTGTCCCGCACAGTTATAGCTTCAATCTTATTAAGAATTTTTTTAGTCTTTTTTCGGTTTATGTTTCTGTATACAGGTCCTATACCGTTTGCATACAGCATAACGCGCACGCCGCACATCCGAGCAAGCTCTATAACAGCCAGATAATACCAAAGCGATTTTGAGCTTGTCCCGTCCTGAATAAGTGTGCCGCCTCCCGAAATAAGCAAGCTTGCCCTGCGCATCTCACGAAGTATACCAGCTAAGTTTAAGCGATTTACCGCTCTAACCCCATATATGCGGGTTGTTTCCTCAGGATTAAAGGATAACACAACAATTTCCGCATTTGGTATTTCCCTTTTAATATCCTGAATAATTGCTAAAAGGAGCGAATCATCACCGCTGTTTTGGAAGCCGTAGTATCCCGAAATTAAAATTTCGCTCATAATACGCTCCTTTCTATTTTAATACTCTTTCATAAATCAGTATATTATCGTCAACCATCTTTCTAACGGAATAATTCTTTTTGATAAGCTCCCTGCCGTATTCGCCGAGAGCCTTTTTTTCCGCCTCGCTCATGGCAAAATAACGCAGAATATCATCTTTCAAAAGCTCCTCGTCCGACGGCGTACAGCCGCGGCAGCAGAAGTTTGTATCTATGGCGGTCTGAAGCTTGCTTTCATCAAAAAGACCGATATAACCCTCGTTTCCCGCAACAATACCCGCGCGCTCCGCCGCCATGGCTTCAAGCGCGGCGCGGCTCACGCCGACAAAGCAGTCCGACATTGCCGCAAAACGATTAATATCTGTTCTTGCTCCGGCAAGAGATATAACATCAGCGCCAAGCCTGCTGTTTACGCCCTCCGCAAGCAATTTAACGTTTTCAAAATCATTTCCGCCGCCTACAATCACGATGCGCAGACGGTCAATTTTTTCAAACAAAGCGGGCGCGGCGGCTATAAGCTGTTTTGCGACCATGCTTCTGTCCTCGTCCAGTCGGCTTACATATCCAATAACCGCGTCGCCTTCCGATATACCGAACTCGCGCTTTATATTCGCGCAGTCGGCGTCAGGAGAAAATTTATCGGTGTCAATACCGTTAATCGTAACAACAATATTTTCTTCGGATATTTTATAATTATCAATAAGATATTTTTTTATATCCTCGCTCACAGCAACAGTCTGCTGTCCCCAGTTTGTGAGATATTTAAGCCCGTATTTTGTGCTGAACACCCAATGCGCCGTTGTCACAAACGGAAAATGCATTTTTTTATGAAGTCTGCCGAGAATGAACGATGGTATACGCGCATGAGAATGAACTATATCAACGTTTTCTTCACGGATAATTTGCTTTAACCGACGGTATGCGCGGAGCATATTCATAGGTTTTTTATTTTGCAGCGGCACGGTATAGTGCTTTATGCCCGCCGCTTCAAGCTCGCGCACATACACGCCTCCGTTTGACGTTACGATAACGCGGTGTCCCCGCCTTGAAAGTTCCTTCGCAAGCTCAACAACATGCGTTTCCGCCCCGCCGATATTAAGCTGCATAAGCGAAAGCATAATTGTGCAGTTTTGTTTCATACTAATTCTTCATAGCCTTTCTGCCCACAACCGAGTCGAGTTAATTTCAGCGCGTTACCGATGGGCGGATAACGCGTCATACCGAGACAACACCTGATTTACAGCCGGCATTAACATCATTTACTTTCTGATATACACTTTGCTTTTTCTCCGAAATGCCGTTTTTTATTACTAATTTCTTCTTAATGGTAGTTTTATCATA
>CATJNN010000247.1 GCA_949742185.1 uncultured Clostridia bacterium
ACGCCCCGTGCATAAGCGCGGGGCGTTTGTATTTTTATCGGTATTATTCTGCTTCACTATCGCGGCGAACGAACTCGTTAAAAGCGAGCTGCATTTCTTCCTCGCTGTCCGGCATAACAAGCTCAGTATCCTCGTCAGTCTCTCCGTATTCAACTTTCATTATAAGAACTTCGTCCGTCTCCTGCCCCTCAGGCATAACCTCAAGCAACGCAAAATATGTGTTGCCGCTGAATTCAAAAACGTCAATCGCTTCAAATTCAATTTGGTTTCCATCCGCGTCCTCAAGCATAATAATATTATCTTCCATGGATAAATCCTCCTGTTTTTATTAATTACTCAATCATTGTAATATAGCTTGTCCCTATTGTCAATCTTTTATTTTAAAAAACAGCTAAGGAAATTAAAAATCCTTATAAAAACAATTTGAAACGTTCTTCACTTGGTAAAGACATCCATTAAATTTTATTTTTCGCCTTTGCAGACCAAATAAATTTTTAATGCCGCGCAGTTATTTTAAGGAATTTAAATAAGCTTCCAGAATAAAACACGCCGACACCGTATCAATCGAACTTTTACGCTTCGCGCCGCGCGTATTTGTATCGTTCAGCACCCGCGCTGCCGACACCGTTGTAAGACGCTCGTCCTGAAAAATTATTTTACCGGCGTATATTCTTTTTAGTCTCTCTGCAAACTTGTATGTCGCTTCCCCGCGAAAACCTATAGTGCCGTCCATATTTTTCGGCATGCCAATAACAATCTTCTCGGGCTTATATTCGTCAATAATCTCCCCCATTTCACGCATCAGACTCCGCGCGCCTTTATTTGCAACAGTACGCACTCCCTGCGCCGTCCATCCCATGGCGTCGCTCACAGCAATCCCAACGCGCGCGTCGCCGTAGTCTATCCCCAGTATACGCATAATTTTCTCCTTTTTGATTCAATTTATGATATTATACCGCACAACACAACAATAAGCAATATAGAGAATGGTTATTTTTTGAAAAATCCACTTGTCATTATAAAAAAAAAGGTATATAATAATTTTGCATAAAATAATAAAATTAAAGGAGTAAAGATATGAGTGCTTTTACAGACAAACTAAAAGAACGCGCAAAAAAAGACATTAAAACAATAGTTCTTGCTGAAGGTGAGGAGCTTCGCACTCTTAAAGCAGCAGAGATTGTTCTCAGCGAGGGCTATGCGAAAATCATTCTGCTCGGAAAAGAGGATAAAATCCGAGACATGGCTAAGTCGGAAAACATTAATCTTGACGGCGTCAAAATTATATGTCCCGAAACAAGCGATAAACATCAGGAATACTCAAATGCGTTTTATGAACTGCGTAAAAACAAGGGCATATCATTAGAGGACGCACAGGAAACAATTAAAAACTGCCTGTACTACGGTGTTATGATGGTTAAAATGGGCGATGCGGACGGTATGGTTGCCGGCGCGGTAAATTCATCGGCAAACGTGCTTCGACCGTCGCTTCAAATTTTAAAAACTGCTCCGAATACAAAGCTTGTGTCAGCATTTTTCATTGAAGTTGTTCCTGACTGCGAGCTTGGTGAAAACGGTACGTTCTTATTTGCGGACGCGGCTCTTAACGTTAACCCGAACGCGGACGAGCTTTCCGAAATCGCTATATCATCTGCAAAATCGTTTGAAAATCTTGTGGGCGCGGAACCAAAAATCGCTATGCTCTCATATTCCACATACGGCAGCGCAAAAAGCGAGCTTGTGGACAAAATGAGCGAAGCTACAAAACTTGCAAAAGAAAAACGCCCCGACCTTAAAATTGACGGCGAAATGCAGGCGGATGCAGCTATGGTACCCTCAGTCGGTAAGTCTAAGGCTCCCGGCTCCGACATTGCAGGACAGGCAAATGTGCTTGTATTCCCGAACCTCGACGCAGGCAATATTGGTTACAAGCTTGTTCAGCGTCTTGCAAAGGCTGAAGCGTACGGTCCGATTTTACAGGGGATTGCAAAGCCTGTAAACGATTTGTCCCGCGGCTGTTCAGCCGAGGATATTGCGGGCGTCGTCGCTGTAACATGCGTGCAGGCGCAAACTCAGGACTAATTATTGTAAACATATTATATGAAAGGATAGATTAGATGAAGGTACTTGTAATCAATGCGGGAAGCTCGTCGCTTAAATATCAGCTTATTGATATGGACAGCATGACGGTGCTTGCAAAGGGACTCTGTGAAAGAATAGGGATTGACGGCTCTAATTTGCAGCATAAAAATCTTGTTAAAGGACAGGAAACTAAAATTGAAAAGCCGATGAAAGACCATGCGGACGCTATTCAGATGGTTATAGACGCGCTTATAGACGCAGAACATGGCGTAATTGCGTCAATGGACGAAATCGGCGCTGTAGGGCACAGAGTTGTACACGGCGGCGAAGAATTCAGCGACTCGGTTGTTATCGACGACAGCGTAAAAAAAGCGCTTGAAAGATGCACCCCTCTCGCACCGCTGCATAATCCGCCTAACATAATCGGTATTGAGGCGTGTGAAAAAATCATGCCGAACGTGCCGCAAGTAGGCGTATTTGACACAGCATTCCACCAGACAATGCCATCAAAAGCATATATGTACGCTCTTCCATACGAGCTTTATGAAAAACATAAAATAAGAAAATACGGCTTCCACGGTACAAGCCATAAATTTGTTACACAGGAAGCGGCAAAAGTTCTCGAAAAAAATATTTCAGAGCTTAAAATTATCACATGCCATCTCGGAAACGGCTCGTCTGTAACAGCAGTCGACGGCGG
>CATJNN010000248.1 GCA_949742185.1 uncultured Clostridia bacterium
AAAATGAATTGAGAAACGGACGCATATCTCTTAGTGAGGTATGCGTCTTTTCGTATGGAAAAAAAGAGCTTATCTCTATAAAGATTCAGCCTGACGCAGTTGATCCAGATGATGTGGAAACGCTTGAGGATCTCGTTTTGGTAGCTGTCAACGACGCAATTAAACAGGCAGACGACATGATGGCAGAAGGAATGAGCGAGGTGACGGGCGGGCTCAGTATTCCCGGCTTATTCTAAGAAAGGATAATAAAATGCACGCCGTACCTATTGAAAAGCTTATCGAACAATTTGAGCAGCTTCCAGGGATAGGCAGAAAGAGCGCAGAAAGAATTGCTTTTCATATTCTTGATTTCATGAGCGCTGAACAAGCGTCGGCTATGGCGCAAACTATCTCTGAAGCAAAAACCAAAATCAAGTTTTGCAGCGTATGTCAAAATCTTACTGAAAAAGATCCGTGTGAAATTTGCGGTTCAGAAAAAAGAGATAAAACAACAATCTGTGTTGTGGAAAATCCAAAGGATGTGTCCGCTATAGAAAAAACAAACGAATATCATGGCTTGTATCACGTTCTGCACGGCGCGCTTTCGCCTATGGATGGTATCTCTCCCGAAGATATAAAAATCAGCGAACTTCTGATGCGCTTAAATAACGGTATTAAAGAGGTTATTATGGCAACAAATCCAACAGTGAACGGTACTGCAACAGCGGTTTATATATCAAAGCTTATTCAGCCTATGGGCATACGTGTAACTCGGATAGCTCACGGAGTTCCTGTTGGCGGAGATTTAGAATATGCAGATGAAATTACGCTTATTAAAGCTATCGAGGGCAGACAGAACATGTAAACATATCGTCAAAAAGCAGGGTATCCCCTGCTTTTTATAAACTAAATTTAAAATTATCTTAAGAAATCTGATTAAAAAAGCAGAAGAGTAAATTCTCTTCTGCTTTTAGCACTCTTATTCTACTACAAAACGCTTTACTTCATTCAAGAAAGCATCACAGCCATCATCATGAACTTCTACTTTAATAGGTTTCGATAAATCCAGACTGAAAATACCCATGATTGACTTAGCGTCAACAACATATCTTCCTGAAGTTAAATCAACGTCATACTCATATTTGCTGACAATGTTGACAAAATCCTTAACATCGTTAATGGAGTTAAGCATAAGGTTAAATGTCTTCATAAATTTTAGCCCTCCCTTTAAATATTTATTATATGCCTATAATAACGCTTTTTATTCAATTAGTCAAGAGTGGATTGGTATTTTTGTGAAATTCGTCTAAACAGAACCATACTTTTCCTACATATTAACCATGGAGCCACATACCAATCACATCATGAATACACCCAACAATCCCTTTTTTCTGAACATCGCGGTCGGAGACAAGCGGAACAGACGCCACTGTCTCGCCGGTCTCATTTTTTAATTCCAAAGTTCCTATTTCTTGCCCTTTTTCAATAGGCGCTGAAACAGATTCAATTATCATTTCACGTTTCAGTTCAAGAGGCGTTCCCTTTTTACCAAGCATAGTCACGTCTTCTGCCGCAACCGCCGTTACATTATCGATAACTCCTTTGCTCACCTGAGTCTCGCATATAGCCTCGTTTTTTGCCGCATATTGCTGCACAGAATAATTAGCAAAGCCATAATCCAAAAGCTTTGTAGCGTCAGCAAAACGTTCTTTTGAGGTCGGAGCCCCAAGCACTACAGCTATAAGCTGCATATCATCGCGCTTTGCAGTGGCGGACAAACAGCATTTTGCTATTGAAGTAGAGCCTGTTTTTAGCCCGTTTGCTCCTTTGTAAAAACGTATAAGCTTATTAGTGTTGGCAAGCTGAAATTTACCGTCTCGTAATGTATCCATCCATATAGTCGTATATTCAAAAATCTTTTCATGCTTTATAAGCTCACGCGACATAATTGCAACATCTAAAGCTGATGAATAATGCTCGTTATCATCCAATCCATTTGTATTTACAAAATGCGTATTTTTCATACCTAGTTCCTGCGCTCGGCTGTTCATTAGTTCCACAAAGCTTTCTACGCTTCCGGATATATGCTCCGCTATAGCGACGGCTCCGTCGTTTGCCGAAGCTACGGCAATCCCTTTTAGAATATCGCTGACCGGCAGCTGTTCTCCGGTTTCAAGAAACATAGTGGAGCCTCCCATGCTTTTTGCTCGTTCGCTTGCGGTCACAGTCTCATCAATCGATATTTTCCCGCTGTCTATAGCTTCCATAGTAAGCAGCATAGTCATAATTTTAGTAACGCTTGCAATAGGCAATCGTGCGTCTTTATCCGACTCATATAAAACCGTCCCTGTTGAAGCCTCCATAAGAACAGCAGACTTAGCTGACAACTCAATTCCAGCGTTTTCGGCATACGATATTATAAAACACTGCATACAAAGTGCGACGACGCAGCACAAGCATATTATTTTTTTCATACGATAATCTCCTTTAATGCGTTTTATATTGATATATCGTATGCTTTTTAATATAGGTTTATGCTTTATTTCATTATTGTTTTATAGACTAAAGGAATATTTTCAGGCTTTTCTTTGCCAATATGATACGCTCCGGCAATTCCTGATTTAATCTCGTCGACGCATTCCATACGATTTGTATGATATTCCGCAATCACTTCTCCTTTTAGTACACTGTCGCCGCACTTCTTATGAAGCACTACTCCGCTTGAATAATCAATTACATCTTCTGCTCTAATCCTTCCCGCACCGCTCAATAGAGATATTTTTCCAATACTCTCACAATCTATATTTTGTACATATCCGTTTTTTTCACTAATAATTTCACCAATAAATTTTGCACGCGGAAAAAGCGAAATATCTTCAAGCAATCTCACATCTCCCCCCTGAGCTTGAACAATATTATAAAACTGTCTAAAAGCCTGACCGCTCTTCAGCGCTTTTTCCGCTATATGGTATGCATCGTCAAAATCCGCTGCTTTTTTTGATAAAATAAGAATATATGCCGATAAAATTACGCATATATTGTAAAGTCTTTTATCTTTACTCTTCCCCTTGAGAATATCTATTATCTCTTTTATCTCTAATGCATTTCCAACTGCACATCCAAGCGGTTCACTCATGTCAGTCACAACCGCGCATGTTTTTATTCCTGCGGCATTACCGATATTAACCATCAATTCTGCCAGCTTTTGAGCCTCGTTTGCATTTTTCATAAACGCGCCTCCACCCGCTTTAACATCAAGAACAAGTATATTGGCGCCGGAAGCTATCTTTTTGCTCATTATACTGCTTGCTATAAGTGGAATAGAATTCACTGTTCCTGTTACATCACGAATACAATACAATTTCTTATCTGCCGGAGCCAAATCATGTGTTTGCCCTCCCATATAAGCTCCAATATTATTTACAATATTATTAATCTCATCTGTATTGTAATCTGTTCTGAAATTAGTAATGGCTGAAAGCTTGTCAATAGTTCCGCCTGTAAAGCCTAATCCCTTGCCACTCATTTTAACCATTTTTACACCGCATGCTGTCACTACGGAAACCACTATAGGAGTGGTTTTATCCCCCACCCCGCCGCTGGAGTGCTTGTCTGCAATAATACCGTCAATTCCGGACCATTTTAAGCATATGCCTGAACTCGCCATATGTTTTGTCATTGAAAAAATTTCTGTATTTGTCATTCCGTTAATGCATATTGCCATTAATAACGCTGAAATTTGATAATTTGCAATCTTGCCTGTTGTACATCCGCCTATAAAAAAATTAATTTCCTTATCGGTCAACTCAAAACCGTTCTTTTTCTTTTCTATAATTTCAATAATATTCATTTTTATCTCCTTATTCGTAATTTACGTTTTTAAAAAACAGACAAAATCGTTTCTGATTTTGTCTGTTTTATTAAATAATATACTCCATCAAAATAATTTAATATTCTCATCTATAAATTAATTTCACTGCGCTCTGGGATGCGCTTTTTTATATACATCCTGTATTTTTGTATTTACGAATGTGGAATATACCTGAGTTGACGCAATATCAACATGCCCAAGCATTTCTTGTATTGATTTTAAATCCGCGCCGTTTTGAAGCAGATGCGTTGCAAAAGAGTGGCGCAGCGTGTGAGGCGTTATTTTTTTATGAATTCCGGCTTGCTTTTGATACTGCTTGATAATTTTCCAAAAGCCCTGCCTCGACATCGGTGTCCCGTTGCAATTCACAAAAACGGCAGTCTCTGACTCTGATTTTATCATGTAAGAACGCGATTTTTCAAAATATTCAGAAATAGCTTGTTTGGCTATAGTCCCTATAGGAATAATGCGCTCCGACTTGCCGGCGCCGCAGCTTATATAATTAATAGTGAGATTTATATCGCTCATTTTAAGCCCTATAAGCTCAGAAACTCTTATTCCTGTAGCATATAACAGTTCAAGCATAGCCTTGTCGCGATAACCTTTATAGTTGTCCGCATGCGGCTGCTCTAATAAAAGCTCAACTTCATCGGTCGTTAAAATCTGCGGCGTATGTCGCTCCACATGCGGCGCTTCGAGGTCTGACGTAGGGTCTGCAGATACCACGCCTATAGAATATAAATATGTGTAAAACGACCTTAATGACGCAAGTGTTCTACATATTGTCGAATTTGCTCTTCCTTGTTTTTGCAGATACAGCAAATATGTAAGCACAGTAGTTTTTGTCGCGCGCGATAAATTACAAATATGCTTAATATTGAGATATTCAAGATATTTTCGCACATCGCGTTTATAATTTTCTATCGTATTAGGCGACTTATGCTTCATGTCATGCAAAAAATAAGCATACCTTTCAATATATTCTGCATATTCCTGCATAACCTCACCTCTTTAATATAATCTTATAGAAAACATCATAGTAAACATTATATCACATTTTTAGATTTTGTATAGCAGTTTTTTATGAAAAAGTGCACAGTTATTATGCTGTCACCAACAGTTTCTGTATCAGAAAATTCATAAATATTGTGTTTACATATCCCTCTGTAAAAGATGAAACACAAAATATTGCCATTGTGCATAATGCTATGCCCACATAAATAATTATGCGATGTCTGTCATTGGTTCGAGTGACGGCATGTTTAGCAGAAAAGGCGCAGAACAATAAAAATGCCGGTATAAAAAGCAACATTGACGGTAAGTCTGCAAGCGAGAGCAAAATTCCTTTTCCTCCGTAATACTGTACAAGAGCCGCAGCTGTAAATCCCGCGCAAAATCCTTTCACTCCGGTCACAGCAGTATTAACGGCAAGTCCCGCTTTAAAAAAGCCGCAAACAAATAAAATCAGCGCTAAAACAGCATTTTTTCTAATACCATCTTTAAAAACTCTGAAACATTCAGTTTTAAAACCACTCATAAAATCATTTAAAT
>CATJNN010000249.1 GCA_949742185.1 uncultured Clostridia bacterium
TCATTAAATTTGTAGTTCCTACTGCAAAATGTATATGTAAATTGTGATTATCAAAAGCATTTGCTTCGTCCTTGACCTCGTGATAAGCAAACAAAGCCTGCACTCCTTCGAAAAATTCACACAATCTATATCCGAGTATCAAGGCGGTTTGTTTACAAAGCCGCTGAGCTTCTTCATAAGTAAAAGACAATATATAATGCTCGGCTTGTCTGCCCTCATGGTTAAAAATGCACCTAATATCATTCATACAAATAGCCACATTATTAAGATATACACCTTGACCGCCGACAATTCTATTAGGCATTTTATTAAGGTCAAGAATGTAATTCACTAAATTATATAGTGCATCATCATTTGAATAACTGCCGTTTATTTTTTTAAGAATTGCCATAGTTCACTCACTCCTATCAATAGGTTATCTAAGCTCTCGTCTAAATCAATTTTATTAATCGCTTTGTTTATATCCGTTTGTATACTTGTGATGATTTTAGCAAGCTCTGGTGCATTTTCACTGTATTCTCTGTTAGCGTCTAATTTGTTTCTTGCCCAATTGGATAGAGGCATATTGCTTTTATCCGCACAGCTCTTATAATATTTTAATTCTTCCTGTGTAACTCTTATTTCAATTCTTTTATCTCGCTTCATTTGACTTCTCCTTTCTGTCCGTACTGATTTTCTCCTGTTGTATGCTATATAATAGCATATTAGCAAGGAGTGTATGTTGTACGGACACATACACTCAATTATATGTTAGTGTTGTTTAGTTTTTTAATTATGTGCCATGATATGGCTGGCTATATAAGATTATAAAAAATAAACCTCCTACAACAAACCGTTAAGAGTGTTGTAAGAGGTTATCTATTATTCATAGCTTTTATCATTTGAAGTGCGGCGGATTTTTGCTCAGTTGTAAGAAACACCCACTCGTCAAACAATTCTTTTAACTCAGGTGAAAGCTCTACGGTATTATTCTCTGTAAAGAACTGTGCCATAGTTATTTTAAAACCCTCACATATAGTTTCAAGCGTTGCTATAGACGGAACATTTCCTCTTTTAAAAATATTTGCAATCGTAGCTTCCGACAGTCCTGACTCCTTTGCAAGTCTGTATCTTGTCCAACCGCGTTCGTCAAGTAACTGCTGTAATCTTTCATGGGTATTCAAATAATCACCTTCTTCTTGTATATATTTTACCGTTAAATGTAACCATTTTGTACTTATATATTGAAAATAAAATACTGTTATGTTAAACTGTATATTGATAGTATACTCATTACAAATGAATAGTAATCCAATATTTGCAAAAAATATTTTAACAACGACAGAAAGTGTCGTTGTTGCTCTGTATAATAAAATTATAAATTGATTTTAAGAAATTGTTTGAAAGGAGGTTGCACTGCAGAATCAGAGACATCTCGTACGGACAAAATTACAAGAGTTCTTGCTCTTTATCATAAGCTTATAAATGGACAGCATATAAACAAAGAAATGTTTTGCATAGATAACGGCATCAGTGAACGCGGATTTGACCGTGATATTCAGGACGTTCGGCTTTTTCTGAGCGATTCATTTTCCGGCGAAGATGTTATATATGATAAAGAAAGCAATTCATATTACATAACAGGCAGCAGACCTAAATATATGGATAAATTTGACATTACAATTATCATTAAACTGATTTTATCCACAGGAGTATTCAGAGAGGACGAGGCTATGGAGCTTGCTGAAAGCCTGCTCCAAAATGTAACCAATATGGACAAAAAGGCTGTTTTGAATTATTTAAAGACAGATATATCTGACTGCAAGGGAAATCATGATAAAGCCATTGTTAAGCTTTTAAGCGACCTTTATTTGGTTATCAGCAGCGGCAATGATATTAAAATTAAATATTTTGAAAGCAAACAGAAAAAAGAGCTTGAATTATCTCCCATTAAAATTATTTATGATGACGGTTACTTTTATCTCATAGGCGCAGAAAACCATCAAATAGAACAAATCAAAAAAATCAGACTTGATAAAATCGACAGTTTTGCGGTAATGAAATCATTTTATGCTCAAGATATAAAAAATAAATACGAGGAGGAAAAATAAAATGGCAAAAAAGGTTAAATTGCCGCTTATAATGGCGGACGGAGTTCAGGTAAGGACACTTGAAGCGTTAAAGGAAAGCTTTGATGTTGAAAGGATTGTCGGATACTTCCTTGAGGGAAAGCTCCAAACATGGCTTGAGGATAGATACTACGAGGACGAAGCAGAAGCGGTTGTCGCGCTCTCAAAGGACAATGCGCAGCTCGGCAAGAAGCTGAGCGAAATATTCGGCGTTGAATATACCGAAACCGAAGCGGTAGACGTTGAGGAAATCGCATGGAGAAACGACCGTCTTGCGAAATTAAAGCAGCTCACGGACGATGATGAAATTATCAAAAATATTGACAGCGTTGCGTTTAATCAGGAGGAGCTTGCAGACCTCTACGAAGAAGGCGTTGAAAACATCTATCTCGGTGAAGGTGATTTCACTATTCCTAAGTCAAAGCAGGATTTGGAGTACATAGAATTTGCCGGCGCAAGGGTTAGAGGCAGAAAAGCAGAACAGACCGCTGATTCAGGCAAAGATACATTTACAGGCAAGCTTGAATTGGAATTGCGTGAAAGATATGTATTTGACCCGAAAATTGAGAAAACTAAAACAAATGATGGTGGCGAGATATATAATCGGGTAATACACAGCCTGTTCATGAACGTATATGGCGTGATAACGCGGAGAGCGATGGATATATAACCATTTGCTATAACTGTTATGAAAATGCATATTCCTATTGCTGTGAATGCGGACGGTTGGTGAATCAATCCGATGTCTATTACGAAGATGACGGAGACTCACCATATTGCGAAGCCTGTTATGACAAATTGGACAATCAAGCAATAAAACCATATGACTATAAGCCCGAACCGATATTTTACGGTTCGGGTGATTTGTTTTATGGCATAGAATTGGAGATTGACAGGGGCGGTGAAATTGCCTCAAATGCAGAAAAGCTGCTTGAAATAGCAAACTTAAACAGCGAACACCTATATTGTAAGCACGACGGTTCTATTGACGACGGCTTTGAAATGGTATCGCATCCGACATCACTATATTATCATATCAGCGGTATAGATTGGCTTAAAATTTTTAATTGTGCCGTCGCAATGGGATACCGCTCCCATAACACAAGTACCTGCGGATTACATATCCACGTCAGCCGTTCTGCATTCGGCGCGACACAGGAGGAACAGGAAATTATAATTGCACGGATAGTCCACTTTGTAGAAAAGCATTGGTGGGAAGTTGTCAAGTTTTCTCGCCGCACAGAACAAAATTTGAACCATTGGGCGGCTCGTTATGCCACAATATCGGCAGAAGTACAAGACACCTATAAAAAGGCGAAAAGTAAAGGTCTTGGACGATATGTGGCGGTTAATCTTGAAAACTACAATACGATAGAATTTCGTCTGTTCAGAGGTACATTGAAGTATAAGACCTTTTTGGCAACCTTACAGCTTGTCGATATGATTTGCCGCCTCGCAATTATGCTTGACGATAACGCATTTGAAAAGATGTCTTGTTCTAATTTTGTATTGCAGATAGGCTCGGACAAGCCGGAGCTTATAGACTATCTGAAATCAAAACGATTATACGTCAATGAAATACAGTCAGAAACGGAGGAAATATAATATGTGCGGATTATATGGTTTTTTACACTATGGCAATAATGAAATCAAGTATTTGAGTAATATTACAAACGCTCTCGCGGAAGAAGCGGCTATACGCGGAACGGACGCAACAGGGATAGCTTTTAATGACAAAGGACAGCTAAGTATATTAAAAGAGTCAAAATCAGCGTACAGACTTAATTTTAAGCACTCCGATAACATATCCGCTGTAATCGGTCATACAAGACATTCTACACAGGGCAGTGAAAAAAAGAATTACAACAATCACCCGTTTTCAGGCAAATGTCAGAATACACGTTTTGCGCTTGCCCATAATGGCGTACTGATGAATGATAAGGATTTACGCAGACAATACTACCTGCCGAAAAGTAAAATTGAAACGGATAGCTACATAGCGGTACAGTTAATCGAACACAAAAAGAAATTGAATGCGGAAAGTATAAAATTTATGGCTGAAGCTGTGGAAGGCAGCTTCAGCTTTTCTATTCTTGACAGCAATAATTCTATATGGTTTGTTACGGGCGACAGTCCTTTATCAATACTGCATTTTCCCGATTTAGGGCTATATGTATATGCGAGTACGGAGGAAATATTGTGGAAAGCGCTAATTGAAACGGATTTATTCCAAGAATTAAAGGACGGAGCATATGAGAGCATAAAAATATCGGACAGAGATATTTTGAATATCCTACCCGACGGAATTCTTGTATATGACAGATTTGATTTTATTGATTACAGTTATTACGGTCGCTGTAATTGGTGGAACTATGGAACAGTACACGATAGCAACCCTTATATTGAAGATTTAAAGATGATTGCGGCATATCAGGGCTTTGATGAAGAAACAATAGATGAACTGCTTGGTGAAGGTTATACACCGGAGGAGGTTGAAGATTTGATATACTGCCGTGGGTAGGTGTATATCATTCCTAAAAAGTACACCTTTAGAAACGCCTAAAATTTAATAATATTATGGCGAAATAGTGTCCGTAAAGGTTCAAATGCAGTTTTGGGATATGTCCCAAAATGAAAAGACCTTTATGGACACTTATTTCATTGGAGGGATTTGTATGGATAATAAAACCTTTTATTATGCGCGTGTATCAAGCAGAGAGCAGAACCTCGACAGGCAGATTGAAGCCTTTAAGAAGCTCGGAGCGGATGAACGCGAAATTATATGCGATAAGGAAAGCGGAAAGAATTTGGAGCGTTCCGGCTATCAGGCATTAAAAAATACAATGCTTCGCGGCGGCGATACACTGATTGTGAAATCGCTTGACCGCCTGAGCCGAAACAAAACTGATATAAAGAACGAGTTACAGTATTTCAAGGATAGTAATATCCGTTTGAAAGTTATTGACTTACCCACAACAATGATGGATTTACCCAAAGGACAGGAATGGGTATTCGATATGGTAAATAATATTCTGATTGAGGTGCTTGGTACGA
>CATJNN010000250.1 GCA_949742185.1 uncultured Clostridia bacterium
AATTTAAAACACCTCTATATTTTATAATTTAATAAAAAACTGTTGAATTTTAAATATAGTTACGATATAATAATATCACGAACAAACGTTCGTCAAGAGTGGGCCGTGGAGAAAAGGAGTTCTTCATGGTGTTTTTAAAAAATGACAAGGAATTTGCGGTCGAAACAGACGGCGCAGTTTTGCAGAATGTAATCCCGAACACCGAAACAAGCGTCAAGTCTGCAAAAAATATAATAAAGATGAGTTTACCCGAAAAGGCGGTGTATATTCATGGCTAAGCTTGATAAAGAGATTGTGCATCTATTGGAATATGAGCTGCATCATTATCATCAATATAAGATACAGCTTGGAGCGCTTGCCAACAGAAAGTGTATACACGGCATAGACGAAAAGCCCATAACATCTGTATATATCGACCGAATTGAACGTTTCTGCGCGATTGTGGAGCAGCTTGCCAACGAACTGCCGCGCAAAAAATATGATTTTATCAATCAGGTATATTTTCATCGTATGTATTCTATTTCCGCCTATGCTATTCAAAATTATATGGACAATTCTACTGCTTATCGCTGGAGAAATGCTTTTCTGGCAGATTTGGCGGAAGAATTAGGTTATTAATTTGTGTACACAAAAAGACTTTCATTTTTAATGAAAGTCTTTTTAATATTTTATGCATGTCTTTTATTTTTATGAGAAAGATAGAGTTTTTGCTTTTGCTAACGGTTGCACAGAACTAAAGCTGTCCCAAACAAATGCTTTTATGCTGCCGACAGGATTTTCCTGTGCAGGAATATGTTCTGCATATGAGATAATATTTGACGAAGCTTTTATTTTTACAGGATATACACCTATAAGTCTGCCGTCTGGTGCATACAATGCGCCTATAATAAAGACATATTCATTAAGATATACATTCTTTTTTACATCTATACCAAGAACAAATTCTTCGTTTTGAGGTACAGTATCTACAGGATAGCCCGTATTATCAAATATTTTTATTTCAGTAATATCATACGGATATGTGCTGCCCTGTAAATCCGTAAAGTTTATATTTATATCTTTGTCATATAAATCCTTGTCAATCTCAGCAATCAAAAACCATCGGACTATGTCGTCTGTATCTCCTTCTGTTTCCTGCGCTACGGAAATATTTATTGTGTTCTCCGCATTTTCAACGGAAGCTATATTATATATATTGCCGCTGCTTCCGTCGTCTGTATGATATAAATACAAGAATTTATTGTTGAAAAATGTCTCATTATATATTTCTGAAATTTTATCATAATCACATTCTTCCGCAAGTAAATTTTCAAGTTGATTTAATGAGGTTACCTTTTCTGTTTGAATATTATTGTCGCTGAAAAATGTGCGGCTCATATAAGCTTTTATTTTATTAACATATTCGAGCTGTATAACATTATTTTCACCATTTACGATTTTATACTTTTCATCGTCGCTGTAAAAATATTTACTGTAATCAGCGTTGTTTGCGCCTGTGATATTTACAGGCTTCTCTTCCGTTGGTTCGTCGGAAATCGTCACGCCTATGTATGCGCCGTCTTTTAGCGGGTTATCAGTATTAATTGATATACAATTTTCCTTTGCATATAAATTACGTTTGTTGTCTTTTATAACAGAAGCCCCGCCGACTGTCATAGTACCGTCGCAAGAATCAACACCGCCGTATTGGGTATTATCGGCAATCTCACCGCTAATCATGTTAAAGATTCCAAAATTGTAAACGCCTGCGCCGTTACCGACGATTTTCCCGCTGTGCATATTAAAGATACCGTTATTGGTGACGCCGCCGCCTTTATATAAATCGCTTGCATATGGACTTTCTCCGTTTCCGGTTATATTAATATTATACATATCAAGAACGCCTGCCGATACTACTATTAATGATTGTATAGTATACGCGTCGGCAAACCCTGTGACAACGCCGCCGGAGACTGTTTCAACACCATTCTCTTCATCAAGCACCCATACGCCGTCTTTATTTGGAGTAAAACTGTGTATTTCATCCGTACAATCAGTGAGCGCAACACTGTTTTCAATATATAGTCCGCCTTCGCGTGTCGTAATGATGTGTCCGTTCAAACATACATTTATAGGTCCGTCCTGCACTAACCAATCATCATATAGCTTTACGTCTTCTGTCAAATAATAATTGCCTGTTTCTGTCGGAAGTGCATCCGCTCCATACCATGCTTTCCACTCAATATCCTCGTGATTATCCGCACAGCTCACGCCGCCGCATATTTTATGCGTATGTTCTGGCGGCAGTATATAATGTATTGTTGCCGATGTAAACGTCGTATTATTATATTCCTCTATGGATATTTTTTCAAAATCCTCGGGAGTTCCGTGATAATATACGTTTCTAAGCCTTATACAGTTATTAAACGCGCCGCCCCCGATCGTTTTAACTCCGCTGCCGATAGTTATCGACCTTAAATATTTGCAGTAAGAAAACGCGCTCTCACCTATATCCGTCACGCTATGAGGAATTGTAACCGCCGTTAAAGCATAGCAATTATAAAACGCCTGATAGCCTATGCTTTTTACGCCCTCGCCGATTACAACAGACGTTAAATTCTCGCAGCTTTCAAACACGTTTGAATTAATGACTGATACGCCTTTTGGTATTGTAAACTCAGTTAAACCCTTGCAAGCGCGGAAAGCACTGCCATTTATATTTTTCACACTGTCGGGAACGCTTATTTCCGTCAGGTTTTTGCAGGCGTAAAACGCCATTGTTCCAACAGTTATAACGCTGTCGGGAATTGTATACGAAGCGTCTGCTTTTTCTTTCGGATAACAAATAAGCTCTGTTTTTTCAATGTTAAATAAAACGCCGTTTTCTGAGATGTAATTTGCGTTACCTGCGTCAACTTTGATTTCCGAAACGGCGCATCCGCTGAAAGCGGCGCTTCCGATGCTTGTAACGCTCGCGGGAATTGTTATATCTGTTAAAGCGAAACATTGAAACGCGCTGTTGCCTATTGTTGTAACCCCTGACGGAATCGTTATATTTGTTAAAGCGCTGTCTTTAAATGCCCAATCGCCGATTTTTGTAACGCCGTCCGGGAGCTCTATAGAGGTCAGCTTTTTACAAAAATTAAACGCGTGGTCTTCAATAGACTTAACGCTCGCGGGGATTGTAACGTTTGTCAATTCAGTACAAAAACTAAACATACTTTCACCTATTTTTGTTGTTCCGTAAGGGATTACAACTTCGGTTAATTTACCGCAGTTATCAAATACTCCGTCGCCCATAATCACCACGCTGTCCGGAATAGTGATATCTGTCAAATTGCGGCAGCCGCTAAACGCATCGTCGGCTATCGCTCTTGTGCCGCTTTTTATTTCATAAGCTCCCGATATTTCATCCTTTGCTTTAATCAGATAATCGTCTATGTACAATACGTTGTTGTCCCATTTTGTTTCGTCGTTATAATATGCCGTTTGACTAAACGCATACCAACCGATTTCCTCAACGCTGCTGGTGATTGAAATATCAGCCAGATTTTCACAAGCGTTAAACGTGTTCATTCCGATTGATTTAACGCTGTCGGGAATTACAATGCTCGTCAGATTATTGTTATATTCAAAAGCGGCGTCTCCGATACGCGTAACAGTTTCGGGGAATTTATATGTGGTATCGCTCCTGCCTGAGGGAAATTGGATAAGCTCGGTTTTTTCTTTATTGAAAAGAACTCCGTCCACGGACGAATAATAAGAATTATTCTCGTCAACGTTTATCTCCGTAAGGCTTCCGCAAATACCAAAAGCCCTGCTGCCGATTTCTTTCACACCCGCAGGAATTGTAACGCTCGTTAAAACGGGACAATTCATAAACGCCTCGTAACCTATAACGGTAATGCTTTCGGGAAGCGTGACGCTTCTGAGATTTTCAAGACCCGCAAAGGTCCATTCGCCCTCAACGCCCGTTATGCCCTCCTCCAGTATAATCTCCGTAATTAAGCCGATGCTTTCGCTCCACGGCAACGGAGTATCGTGCTCATACGCCACCACTCCCGTGCCGCTTATGGTAAGAACACCGTCGTCGTTGAGCGTCCATGTCATAGTGTCGCGGTATGTGCCGCTTTCGGCGGCAGATACCGTGAACGCGCCAAGCATTGAAAACAAAATGCAAAGCGTTGTAAGCAGTGAAACAAATTTTTTCATAGGTCAGCCTTCCTTTCATTTGTGCAGTAAAAACAATTAATTATCATTAAAAATTCATTTGGTCTGCGACGGTGAAAAAGAGAATTTAATAAATGTCTTCACAGAGTGAAACGCATTTAGGTTTCTCGCAAATTAATTTTTAATTTTTTTAATTGTTTTTTGCATTAAAAAATGCGTGGTACAAAATCCAATACCACGCATAAAAAACGCGGCTTAGATTTTAATGTTACCACACATTTTTTACTATCATTTATGAAACACAATTTTAAGCCGTTTATAACAACAGTATTTCAATATGAAAAGCCTGCGTTTTTTGCAACACAAACTATTACTATATACGGCAAAAAAGAATATTCTCAAATGAATATCCAAAAAAATTATTAAAAAATTGGTATCATAATGTTAAAAGCAATATGATAGTAAAAAATTGTGGTATATATTATTATATCATATTTTGTCTGTATTTCAATAGCAATATGTAAAATTTTATGCGTGGACAGTTCAAAACTTGTTTTACTGCCTTTGAATATAAACATACACACTACCCAAAAACAAAGATTTTAACATCTCACATACAAGTCTCGACCTGTAATTTTTACATAAAAACGCTATCCTCAACGCTTAAAATGCTTACTGTTGAGGTTGGAAACTATGTTATGCGCCTTTGCGTATTTTCTTGCTTTTTCTCGGCGTTCCTCGCTGTATGGAGCAGTAAAGCGGATTGACAAACGCTTTTTGTCAATCTCGTAGGCAACCGCACCGCAAGGGTATTCAGTTATCAGCTTTGCACAATTCGGATTTTCCTTGCTGAATTTCGCAAGCCGATTTTTCAAGGCGGTATTGTAGGTGTAAATATTCGCTGTGTTCTCGGCTTCGTTAAATAATACGATTGTTTCTTTTTCATATTTTGTAAGTCTGCATTTTCTCATAATATTTTTAACTCCTTTTTCATTTATTTTTGCAAGTCAAAAGCCACCTTTGAACATTCAAAAACGGCTTAGTGTTTAGTTATACTATTTTTTGATTTTTAATTGATTTACTCGGCTCTTAACCTCGCATTTTGCAATAATTTTCTTGCCTGCATAAGCATAACGCTGTCAACGGGCGGAATATCCCAATAACAAAAATCTCCTGTGCGGTCAACTTCGGGAT
>CATJNN010000251.1 GCA_949742185.1 uncultured Clostridia bacterium
ATAATGAACAATATGTAACAGAGTAAGAGATAAATAATTTATGCCCTTTGGCTTTCATTAATACGATGGGTTTCGCGCTGCATAATGTTAATTATCAGTTCTCTGCCTCGTTCATCTAAATTAAGATAGGCGTCTGTGATAGTTGTAAGTTCTTTAAGACTGATAATAGATGTTTTTGAAAGGGGAGTGCCAATATATTGATTTTCTGTTGTCAGTGAATCAATAGGTACATTGAAAAATTTTGCGATTGCATAGATGTTATCGAAAGATGGATGAATAAGCATTCCGCTTCTTAAATTAGATAAAAAATTGCGGTGAATGTGACATTCTGATAAACATCGGCTTTCCGTCATTCCATGAAGCCGGATAAGACCAGTGATATTATCCAGAAGACATTTATTTAGATTCATAGAACTTCAATCCTTTTATTTTTTTTATTACCCTATAAGCCATAGGGTTTCTACATAATTTAAGTATAGTATAAACAGACAAAATTGTCAATTAGGATAAGTTCTATTTTGTGATTGTGCTAAACAGTAAAGTTATAGGGTTAAGAAAATGTGACATATATATCAAAGCAAATGTCAAAAAACATCGAAAAAGATAAAGATATTGTTACATTTTTTTAAATTGCTGTGTTTTGTGCATATTGTACAATACTATTGTGCTATAAGAGTTACAGACACCTTAGAATTGCTTGCTGATGAGCGGATGAGAATGCTGTATTCTTTGGTATTTTTAAATTTCATATCAAGCGTTCCGTAGCTGACGGTTGCGTCTGTGCCGTTTTTTGCATAAACAACTTCTATATCGTGCGTATGGCGTTCAATTATGCTTAGACCTGCCTTTTGAGCTGCGTTGAAAAGGGTTGTACTGACCTGACATACGCCTCCGCCCAATCCTGTCGTATGTTCTTTTCCTATTAGCACAGGAGCTTCTTTGTAGCCTTTTTCAGCAGTGCGGGGCCCCACAATCTTATTGAAAGAAAAAGTTTCTCCGGGTTTTACTACCGTTCCGTTAACAGCTTTGGCGGCGAGTTTGAGGTTTTGTACGCGGTTTTTGCTTTTATCATATACCTTAGTAGAAAATGAAGCGATAATTTTGTCGGGTTCTTTGGTGGATTCGGGTGTATGCTCCGGAGTGATTTCAGGGGATGGCTCAGGTGTTTGGGTTGATTCGGGCAGTGGTGAAACGGTTGATTCGGGAGTATTCTGCGGTGCGGAATAACAGCCGGAAAGAAGCATTAGTGATAATATAACAATCAAAGCTTTCATATTAATTTCCGTAACCTTTCTGCCCGCAGATTATATGGAAATTTAACGCGGTATATGCAGGCGGATGAAGCGCTAAATAAAAATGTTAGATGTTGGAAGTATTTCTGACGGCAATTTGTATTGATGTATTGCGTGCAAAAATTTTGTTATAATATATATTGTTCTGCATTTTTTATAAAAAATGCATTTACGGACTGGAAATTTTATGCTATACTAATTATCAGAATTAATATAGGAGGCGGGTTATGAGTATAGAAAAGAACGGCTTTCCGGAGGCTGCGCTTGCGCAAATGGTTTTGCCGTATCAGGCGAATCCCGCAGGAAATGTGCATGGCGGAGAGATAATGAAGATTATGGATACTGCGGCGGGCGCCGCGGCGCAGAAGCATTGTCATACAAACGTGGTAACAGCGTGCGTCGACGAGCTGCGGTTTAAAAAGCCAATACTGGTGGGGGAGCTTATAACCTGCACAGCGCAGGTTATTTATGCGGGAAATACATCTATGGAAGTGTTTGTTACTGTTGAATCGGAAAATCTGATGAAAACAGACGGCGTTCAGATTGCGCTGACTGCATTTTTTACTATGGTATCGCTTGATGAAAACGGCAGACCTCAGACTGTACCAAGACTTAATATGGCATTTGAGTCGCTTTATGAAGAAAAGCTTTATAAAGCGGGAGAGAAGCGGTATATGTCGCATCGTAAAAGAAAGAAGGGAAGTTAAATGGCAGATAAGAATATTAAAATCGTATCTCAGAATAAAAAAGCGCGTCACGACTATTTCATAGAGGAAACATATGAGGCGGGAATTGAGCTTGTAGGTACTGAGGTTAAGTCCGTGCGCGCGGGTAAAGTGAATTTAACGGACGCGTATGTGTCGATAGTTAACGGCGAGGCGTATATAAAGGGAATGAACATAAGCCCGTATGAGTTCGGGAATATTTTTAACCGCGACCCGCTTCGCGAACGGCGTTTGCTTTTGCATAAAAGTGAGATACGGAAGCTTATAGGGCTTGTTCAGCAGCAAGGATATTCTCTTATTCCGCTGTCAGTATATCTTAAGGGTTCTCTTGTTAAGCTATCGGTTGCGCTTGCAAAAGGGAAAAAGCTTTATGATAAGCGTAACGATATTGCAAAAAAAGACGCGCGCCGCGATATGGAACGGGCGTTGAAGCAAAAAAATTATTAACGGATTTTATGTATATAATGATTGATTTATAGATAAAATTATGATATACTTAATATATATCCAAATGGGGCTGTAATGGTTTCGACGGGGATGATGAATTCTGAGCAGCGAGTAGCGGATGAGTCAGCCGCTTAAAAAAGGCTCAACTTTTAAAATTAAACGCTAACAATAATAATTTAGCATACGCTGCCTAATTGCGGCGTTGTCTTCCCGGCATAACCGCGCTGCCGGCTAAGGCATAATATCAGCGGTGAACGTGCGTTAAGGAATGTTCCGGCCTTTTCCATGAATAAGGAACTACCGATGCCATAGCTTTGGTTATGAGGTTTTGGCAAAGGGAATTTTAATCATAACCTGCACTCGGAGAAGCTTGGGTGGATTTGTTTTCGGACGCGAGTTCAATTCTCGCCAGCTCCACCAAAATTGTATCAATGAAAGCTATATACAAATATCATTTCAAACTATATGGCGATTATAAATCACACAAAATTTTAAGGTGTTAATATGTTCTACAACAGCAAAAAGTTGATTGATGAGAAAGTTCTGCAGCAGTATTTTTTTGAAAAGTTTATGCTTGCAAATGCTAAGGAGATGAAAAATCTGCTGCCTGCGGAATATCATGTTTTTTACCCTGATATACGGAGCAGGAAAGGATTGCAGCCTGAGGTCACATTGAGGCGGTCAACTAACGAAAAAATACATAAAACGGATTTTGTTCTATATCCAACATCAGCAGCTTCAAAAAAATTAAACATAGAAATCAAATGGAAAAAGGATGATTTTGAAGAATGGCGTTATCCTTACTATGATGGGACTTATGGATATGGTTTTGTAGTATGCTTAGGATTGTCATGCAATAAAAGTTATGATAAAATATCAGGGACAGATATTCCTGTAGTTTATTTAGACAGACATGATTTTGAGAAATGGTTTGCTCTGAATGCGCAAACTATAATATCTCAGGCGTTATCTAATAAACTGGGTATTCCGCCCAGACGATTAACTGGACGCAAGTATTGGGTGGTGGCTGTCGGAAATGAAGCTTTAGAGCATTATGATAAATTTGGACGGGAAAAATTTATCTGGGCGTTTCGGAATAATGTCAGCCCGCGCAATATTATGAAAATCCTGGAGGGAGACTATATTGTATTTTTCAAATTGAGTTATTGTCAGCCGGGAAGAATGTTGGTGCCGGATTATGCTGATAAAAATTATAGCATACCTACAAAAAGAGGCGGACAGGTGCGATCCGGAGATATCAGATGGGCAATTGGTTTAGCCGATGTTTATCAAGTGAAAAAAGGTTATCATTTGAATTTTGGAAATAGTAGTTTATATACAGGTTTTGAAAAGAACGATTGGGATAAGACGCCTGACACTAAAGATTACACACAATATATTACATTTTATAATAATTCAAATAATAATGACAGTTTTCAATATCGGTGGTCGGATAATACAAATAAAGTTTTACCGCGTGAATTGTTTCCAAATATAGACGATGATTTGAATGAATTGGTTAAAGCGTTTAGTCATTCTCTAAATCATGTGGGTGATGCTAAAGAAATAAGTTTTACAGCTTTTCAGGCATTTATGCAGCTTTTGTATTCATTATAATAATAGAATGACGAACATTCACTGTCAACGTAAATACTCACGGATGATATTAAATATTTATGTTTTGAAAGACTTGTTCCATTATTTAACTTCACATCACAAAAGTGATGTGATTTTTTTATGAGCTTGTAAAGTGAATAATAAATTGAGAAAGCGGATGGCTTTTATGCACCGTCTATTTTATTGAAACGCTTGCGTAGTGAGTGAACTCATGGTATAATCAAAATAATGTTTTAATACGGTTAAAAACTGTTAATAAAAGGAGGAAGCTATGGGCGAGATAGTGCGTCTGCAAAAGTATATAGCCATGTGCGGAACAGCTTCGCGCAGAAATGCCGAGGTTATGATACAGAACGGAAGAGTAAGTGTAAACGGCAAGCGTATAAAGGAAATGGGAGTTAAGGTGGAAATCGGCGCGGATAAGGTTTCGGTTGACGGCAGAGAAATAAAAATTCCGCAGAAAAAGTATTACATAATGTTGAACAAGCCCGTGGGTTATGTTTCGGCTGTGACAGACCAATTTGAACGACCGACGGTTGTGGATTTGGTTAAAAATGATATTCACACGCGTATTTTTCCTGTGGGGAGATTGGACTATAACACGGAGGGACTACTGCTGCTAACGAATGACGGCGATTTTTCGTATCGTGTTACACATCCGAAATTTCGTGTATCAAAAACATATATCGCGATGCTGAAAGGAGGAATTACCGTGAGTGGACTTCAAAAGCTCCGCCGTGGAGTGAAGCTTGACGACGGTTTTTCAGTATCTCCTGCAAAGGTTGAAATTATATCTGCGGAAAATGGTCATGTCGCTGCTGAGGTTATAATACACGAAGGTCATAATAGACAGGTGCGGCGTATGTTTGAAGCGGTGGGCAGCGAAGTTAAAGAGCTTAAGCGTGTAAAAATAGGAAAAATTGAGCTTGGGAATCTTCCGCTTGGTCGCTGGCGGCATTTAACAAGTCATGAGGTGAATTATCTTATGAATGTTTAGGGTGATTATGAAATTTATATAAATCCGCAATGCTTTATATAAATTTTTTGTGCTGTATGCATAAAG
>CATJNN010000252.1 GCA_949742185.1 uncultured Clostridia bacterium
GCCCCCTTTGGCCACTCGGGAACTCTCCCATAAAATGGACAGGCTGCACCTGTCCGCTTATATGGAGCTGGTGATGGGACTCGAACCCGCGACCTGCTGATTACAAATCAGCTGCTCTACCAATTGAGCTACACCAGCATATTGGTGGGAGTTACAGGGCTCGAACCTGTGACATCCTGCTTGTAAGGCAGACGCTCTCCCAGCTGAGCTAAACTCCCACATAAATGGTCGGGATGACAGGATTTGAACCTGCGGCCCTCTGGTCCCAAACCAGATGCGCTACCAAACTGCGCTACATCCCGTTATCCGCTTAATCATTTACGACCCAATTATGATACCATACGGACAAACCATTTTCAACCTTAATATTCTTTATTTTTTACCCGTTTTTTGCAATATTTATTCATTTCTCTTTAATATACTTGATTTTTTTCTGTTTTTTGACCTCTTAATCACATCAACAGCAACAATTACAAGCAATAAAAGCCCAAAATAACCACACATACGATATGCATTATCAACAAGTCCCTCAAATCCAAGACCACTGAATAAATACCCAAGTACAACTAAAAATACTCCGACAAGGTTACCTTTAAGCTTAAACCCACCAACCATGTCAATCACACCGTATCCGCTCGCAACAGCTGTAGTAAGCATGGCGGCAAGCAAAATCAAGCCATAAACCGCTGACAGTACAGGATTTTGTCTAAGCATAAGCGTCAGCATTGGAAGCGCGCCAAGCGATATCTTTCCATAATATATGCTTATAACACACCATATACCAAGCATCATTGCTCCAATCACTATGCCTGAAAATACTCCCGCCGCCACGCACTCGCGCCTGCTTTTTAATCTACTTCCGAAAGCTGCAAGTGTGACCGCCGAAGTAAGCAAGTTATAACTCACATATGATACCGACGATATTCCCACTTTGACCGCCATATTTGCAAACACATACATTTCTCTGTATTTTAATATGTACAAACACGCAAATAAAATTCCCGCGGTAATCACAGCTCCGAGTATTCCGTTAAACATTACAAATCCCCGCCGTTTTGCCGAGAAAATCACAAGGCAGAACGCGGCAATGATTGTGATTGCCGCGCTTTTCGGCACACCGAACATTGCTCCGCCAACCTCGCCGCCGCCTGCAAGCATGGCGCAGAACACACAAAACAAAAACAGCCCCGACAAAATTCTTATAACAACTGAAATGATTTTTCCCGATATTTTCTCTGCATATCTGTCAAACGACGAACATCCGTAATGTCTGCACCCTTCTAAAATTGCGAACGCAAAAAAGCCAAACATCACCGCTGCCGCAAACACTCCCAAAACGCTTAAATTCCCGTAACGCACAAAAAAAGCCAATATCTCCTGCCCCGAAGCAAACCCTGCGCCCACAACTGCCGCCACATAAAGACTTGTAACAAGTAGTATATTTTTCATATAAAAATACCCCCATGCGCTATTTATATGCGTATAGGGGTGCTTGTATGAATTCTCTATTTATTTTTTCTTTCCTCTCGAATCCTTTTTATAATCTGACGCAATTCATGAAGCTGACCTGCATTACTACGCGGTCTGAACTTTGGATATGCATCCAGAAGCCTGCGCTCCACTATTTTTGTGCGCGTAGCTTCTGTCCATATATTAACGCGTCCCGCAACGTCTCCCGTATACTGATGTATATCTTCACGAAGTTTATGCACTCTGTCCTGAAACTGCTCCTGCATATAAAGCTGTCTGCGGTCAAGCTCCTCCTTAAGCTCCGCGCCCGCAGCTCGTATACGCTCAAGCTTCTCGTTAAAATTATATACTGTCTGAACCGTATACGTTGTGTCAGCAGTTAAAATAACTATCCCTAATATTGCTATAGCCTGCACAGCTGTATATGACAGCTTGTCCACCTTTGCCGCAACATAAGGATGTATCATGAATACCAGCACAACGCATAATATTCCGAATAAAAGTGAATTAAGCAGACACACTCTGCCGCGTATATTAATTCTGTGATTAGAATAATCCCACCATTTGGCGTGAAAAAGCTGTTCCATAATCCAGCTTGTAGCATATTCAAGCGCGCTGGTTAAAAGCATTCCTCCTAAAAATACAACAAAAAAATTCCTTGGCAGCACCAGCAAAATCGCCAGCACTATTAAGGCTCCCACGCCGTATATAGGACATACCGGCGACACAAGGAAGCCGCGGTTCACAAACCGCTTCTCTCCCACCGAACAGTAAATCACCTCGCATACCCAACCTAAAAAGCTATATATCAAAAAATACACAAAATCCACATAAAAATTTGCGTTCATTTCCAATCCTCTTTATTTATTAATCCTTTGTTATCTCCCGCAACACGCCGTAAATCATGTCAAGCGCGTCAGTCTTTGCCATATTGCGCGCGCATAACGACATTTTGTCAAGCAGTTCTTCGTCGTTTACCAGACGTTTTATTTCTCTATACAGCTTATCAGACGTAAGCATATCTTCAGTAATCACAACAGACGCGCCGCCTCTTTCAAGTTCTCTGGCGTTCTGCTCCTGATGATTCCGCACAACATTCGGAGAAGGTATAAGCACCGACGGCTTGCCGAGTGCGGCGATTTCGCTCACCGTAATGGCTCCCGCGCGCGACACGACCAAATCGCATGCCGCCATAGCCTGCGCCATATTATCAATATACGGAACTAATCGTATATTATCGTCAACTTCAATATTATTGTTCTTAAACCGCCTCTGCACGGCTGCAAAATTGCGCTCGCCCGTGCCGAAAAGCACCGTGAAACCACGCTCCTTCTGCAATCTTTTTAATACGCCAATCATTACGTTATTTATTTTATCCGCACCAAGACTTCCTCCAAACACCAGCACAAACGGCTCGTCCCCCAACTCCAGCGAGGCTCTCGCCTGCCGTCTGTCTGCCCGCAGCAGCTCCCCGCGTATCGGATTTCCGGTAACAACGCATTTGTCGGCTGATTTCATATGCTTAACCGTTTCGTCAAAACTTACTAAAACACGGCTGACATACTTTTCCGAGCCTCGCACCGTAAGCCCCGGATACACATTCTGCTCGTGTATAACGCACGGTATACCAAGCTTTCCTGCCGCCATACACACAGGTCCGCTCACATATCCTCCCGTGCAAACAACCACATCAGGCTTAAATTCTTTTAATATCTTTTTAGAATCAGCTCTTGCACGCATAAGCTTATACACTGCCGACACGTTCTTATAAAGCTTCTTTCTGTTAAAGCCGACAACGTCAATATATTGTATTTTATACCCTGCTTTCGGCACGAGCTTTGTTTCCAGTCCGTGTCTTGTTCCTATAAATAAAGCTTCAAAATTATCGTCCTTTTCCTTTATGTAATTTGCAACGGAAATGGCGGGATTTATATGTCCCGCGGTGCCGCCGCCGGCAAATAAAACTCTCATCCTCTGCCTCCTGTTTTAATTTTCTTTTTTGGTATATCTGTCGTTATTCCCGGAAGTTCTTTTTCCTTTCGGTATCTGGATATGCTCAGCACTATGCCCATTTCCATAAGAAGCACCATTATCGCCGTACCTCCGTAACTGAAAAACGGCAAAGAAATACCGGTGTTTGGTATACTTGAAGTGACAACCGCAATATTTAAAACGGTCTGTATTCCCACATGAGCCATAATTCCCACAACCGTTAAAGAACCGAAAACATCCGGCGCGTCAAACGCAATTTTTATTCCGCGTACAATAAGAGCTATAAACAATCCTATAATCAGCGCCATACCAATAAAACCTAATTCTTCACATATAATTGAAAATATAAAATCGTTATACGGTTCGGGAAGATACGAATATTTCTGCACGCTCTGTCCAAGACCAAGACCGAACATACCGCCCGATCCTATCGCATATAGCCCCTGAACCACCTGAAAACCTTTATCCTGAGTGTCCATAAACGGATTTAGAAAGCTGATAACCCTCCCCCATCTTTTGGGGAACATCATAAGAAACACCATACCTGCCGGAATTGCCGCAATACCGCAGCCGACAAAAAATTTAAAATTTGCTCCGCCTGCAATAAGCACCAAAACCGCAATACCACAGATTACTATAGCTCCGCTGACATGGGTTTCCATCAGCATAAGCGCCGCCACCAACGCAATCCACATAAAATACGGCACCATATTTCTCACTTTTGATATATCTTTATTTGTGTCCTCAATCATTTTTGCGAAAAACATGGCAATGGCAAGCTTCATAAATTCCGAAGGCTGCAATCGAAAACCAGGAAGTTGAATCCACCTTCTTGAATTATTTTCAGCCTTACCTATCCCCGGAATAAGCACAAGAACGAGCAAAATTGTACACACTATCATAAAAATCCGCACAAACGGCTTAAATTTATGATAGTCAATTTTTGAAATAACAATCATCGCCACAAACCCTACAGCCGCAAGAGAAAGCTGACGCATGAAAAAATAATATGAATTCCCGAATTTTGAACTTGCCGTCGGCGCAGACACGCTCAAAAGCATAGTAAGCCCGACGCATGTCATAACAACAACAAGCAATAAAAATGTATAATCTATCTCGCGCTTTTTCGGCGTCTTTGAAGAGACTACCGCGGACGCGGGACGCTTTTGTCTACCGTTCTGTTTTTGAAGTATTCTCACAGACATATCATACCACCTATATCAAGCTTGCCGCATACGGCACAATCGCAAAATACGCCGCAATGCATAAAATCAAAGTAACCGCTGAAAATACAAACACTATTTTCTTCTCGCTCCATCCGCACATCTCAAAATGATGATGCACAGGACTCATTTTAAATATTCTTTTTCCTGTAAGCTTAAACGACGCAACTTGTAAAATAACAGATAAAGCTTCAAACAAATATACAAATCCCGCTATAACCAAAATCAGCGGCATACCCATGCCAATCGCCATAACCGATATTGCGCCGCCGAGAAACAGCGATCCTGTATCTCCCATAAATACCTTTGCAGGATAATGATTATAAATCAGAAACGCCGCGCAGCCGCCTGCAACCGCCATAGCAAACGCCATAGTTTCCGCGTCTTTCACAGCCATAGCCGCAGCGGCAAAAAACAGCGAGGCTATCGTTGTGACGCTTGAGGCGAGTCCATCAAGTCCATCCGTCAAATTTACCGCATTCACCGTGCCGGCAACAACAATAATGATAAACGGAATATAAAGCTGCCACGGCATATCAAACGTCCATGATGTAAACGGAATAACTATAGTTGTACTAAGCTCGCCGGTTTGTTTTAAAACAAGAACATATGCCAATGCGAGCGCGCATTGGAGCACAAATTTCTGAAGAGCCGTAAGCCCAAGATTTCTTTTTTTTACAACCTTAATATAATCATCCAGAAAACCGATAAGCCCAAAGCCTAACGACGTCAGCAAAAGCATTAATGTATGTATGCTGTAGTCTATAATTAGAGCGATAATCATCGCCAGTATAACTCCGCACCAAATCATAAGACCGCCCATAGTCGGCGTGCCGGATTTTTTCTTGTGCCAGCTCGGGCCCTCGTCTCGTATTTCCTGTCCGAATTTCAATCTTCTGAGCCACGGAATAAACACCGGACCCAATATCGCCGCCGTCAAAAAAGAAATTAACAGCGGATTTATCATCATAATAATCTGCCGCACATCTACACCCCCACATCGTTTCCCTTAAATTATTTAAATTTTTCTTCTATCGCTTTTGTAACAAGCTCAAATTTCATGCCGCGCGAAGCTTTAATCAGCACCGCGTCGCCCTCTTTCACAAGCGATTTCACATATTCCGCAGCGCCCCGCGTTTTATCAAAGTGCACCGTCTCGCTCATACCGCGGCGCTTAGCTTCGTCCGATATAAAGCGGGCGTTTTCTCCCGCTGTTACTAAAATGTCCGCGCCGCTCGCCTCGGTATACACGCCAAGCTCAGTGTGCGCGTCCCGCGCAAAATCTCCCATTTCAAGAATATCTCCCAACACTGCTATTTTACGCTTTGCCTCAAGCGACATTAGAACGTCTATTGAAGCGCGCACTGAATCCGGTGAAGCGTTGTAGCAGTCATTAATTACCGTAACGCCACCGTACACATCGGTTTCCATACGCATAGCAGTCATCTCAAAATCAGCTATTCCCGATATAATATCATCCATCGCAACATCATACTGCCTACCGACGCATATCGCAGCAAGCGCATTATATACGTTGTGCGCTCCCGCAACCGATACGCGCACCTCATGTTCCTCTCCGTTTATACAGACTTTAAACAATGAGCCGTCAATACCATAGTTTTTTATGTCATATGCTAATATATCGCAATCATTATTGTTTATTCCATATTTTATAACTCTATACGATTTTTCGCCGATTGTTTTCAAAAAGTCATCATCACCGTTAACTATGAGCACGTTGTCCTTTTGAAAAAAATCGGTTATTTCCATTTTTGCTTTAAAAATACCCTCGCGCGAACCAAGCTTTTCAATGTGAGAAGTGCCGATATTTGTGATAACAGCAATATCAGGCAAAGCTATTGATGCGAGATAACGTATCTCTCCAAAACCGCTTTGTCCCATTTCCAAAACCGCCATATCGTGCTCTTTCTCCTGTCCGAACACAGTATGCGGCAAACCTATATCGTTATTGAAATTCCCCTGCGTTTTCACTGTATTATACTTTTTTGCCAGCACCGAATAAAGAATATCTTTTGTTGTAGTTTTTCCAACGCTGCCCGTCACGGCCACAGTCGGCACACGGTATTTCTTTTTATAAAAACGAGCTATATCTCCCAACGCTTTTTTTGTATCCTCAACGCGCACTATAGTCCTGCCGAGCATAGGCTCCGTATCCTCCTGCGTAAGCGCGGCGGCTGCGCCGCACTCAAACGACGCGGCAATAAAATCATGTCCGTTGAATGTCGGACCCACTATCGGAATAAACAGCGCGCCCTTTTCCATATGTCGGCTGTCTGTTATGATTTTTGACGGCGTAACGTCTGCCGATCCGCTTATAAGCTTACCGCCGACAGCATCCATAATCTCTTTAACACTCAGCTCCTGCATACTAATCCCCTTTACACAAACAGGGCGAAAGCATATCCGCCCTTTCTTGTCTTTTATTTATTTAAATGACTGTAGACTACCGCGCGCTCGTCAAAATCAAGCTTTTCCTTGCCGATAATCTGATATGTTTCCTGCCCTTTTCCTGCAAGCACGATAACGTCGCCGTTTTGCGCGTTATCAAGCGCATAGAAAATTGCCTCCCGACGGTTTTCTATAGTAATGTATTTCCCTGTTGTACGTTTTATGCCCTCTTCAATCTGCGCAATAATCTTATGCGGATCCTCAGTCCGCGGATTATCAGAGGTGATAACGCTGAAATCCGCTCTATTTCCCGCAATCTCTCCCATAACGGCACGTTTTGTGCTGTCACGGTCTCCTCCGCATCCGAATACAGCCACAACGCGCCCCTCTGCAAACTCACGCACCGTTTCAAGGATATTCTCAAGTCCGTCGGGCGTATGAGCATAGTCGATAATAACCGTATATGGGGTATCCGTTGGCACAACCTCCACGCGTCCGACAACGCCGCTCGCCTCGGA
The DNA here is from genome assembly GCA_949742185.1 of uncultured Clostridia bacterium. Taxonomy (GTDB): domain Bacteria; phylum Bacillota; class Clostridia; order UBA1381; family UBA1381; genus CATJNN01. The sequence goes on from CATJNN010000252.1 coordinate 7,613, forward strand.
CAAGCCTTTTTGAATAATATCCGCCGGTATGTCCATAAGCAGGGCCGCCCCCATAGCGCACACCGCATTATATACGCTGAACTTACCGGGTATCGCTATATGCATAGGATATTCCATGCCGCCGAATACAACGGTAAAATCCGACCCCCGCGCGGTTATGCTTATATCCTTTGCCATAAGGTCGCAGTCCTTGCCCATTCCGACGCGCATTATATCGCACTGTCCGCGCGATGCAATCTCCATGCCGCCCTCGTCGTCAACATTCACCACACCTTTGCCGCACATAGAAAAAAGTTTTGCCTTGGCATTCAGATAATTTTCCATAGTGCCATGAAAATCAAGATGATCCTGCGTCAAATTAGTAAACACGCCAACGTCAAACTCGCACCCATACACGCGGTCAAGCTCCAGCGCATGAGACGACACCTCCATAACGACGTACTCCGCGCCGCCATCAGCCATTTCCGCAAACAATTTCTGAAGCTCCAGCGCGTTCGGCGTGGTCGGCGTAGTGCTCTGGGTAACAAGCACCTTGTCTCCTATTATATTTTGATTTGTACCAATAATCCCGACATGCTTTCCCGCAGCCTCAAGTATACTTTTTATAAGATAAGTAATTGTTGTTTTTCCGTTTGTACCGGTAACGCCTATAAGCGCAAAACTGCGCGAGGGATTTCCATAGAATCTTGACGCAACCTGAGCCATCGTTCTGCGGCTGTTCTTAACATA
>CATJNN010000253.1 GCA_949742185.1 uncultured Clostridia bacterium
GGAATATTTTTTATAATTATCGAAAACCGTAAACGCGAGCCGTCTATTAACAGTATAAGCGCGCTTTCATGGAAAACCGCGCTGTTTATAGGGCTGTTTCAGGTTCTTGCGTTTATACCGGGCACGTCCCGCTCAGGCTCGACAATTCTCGGCGCAGTGCTTTTGGGAACCTCACGGTTTGTGGCGGCGGAATTTTCATTCTTCCTTGCGGTGCCTATGATGTTTGGCGCAAGCGGACTTAAAATTTTAAAATACATCGCGGGCGGAAATATATTCAGCTCTCAGGAACTCATTATACTTCTCGTGGGTATGGCGGTGGCATATATCGTTTCTGTTCTGGCTATAAAATTCCTGATGAGCTACATCAGAAAACACGATTTTAAAGCTTTTGGCTATTACCGCATTATTCTTGGTATTGTTGTTATCTTGTACTTCGCAATCTCAGGAGCTGCGGTTATATCATGAAGATACAATCAGAAAAGGGGGCTTTTTAAGTGAAGAAAAAAATATTGGCAATAGTCTCGGCGCTGGCTGTTTTAGCGCCGTCGTCAAGCTCATTTGCGGCGGAACAGCAGTATACGGAGCCGTATTTTGCAGAACGCGCAGAAACCGCGCAAACTAAAACCTTATATGAAAACCGTCCTGTATCGCTCAAACAGATGGAATATCTGGGACGCGGCGCCGTTGCTGTAAAAAGCGACAAGGGCGTGCTGGTATCATGGCGTTTTCTCGGCACCGACGCTCCGGATACACAGTTTAACGTATATCGCGACAACACGCTTATTACAACAACTTCACGCACAAACTATCTCGACGCAGACGGAACAGATAAATCAGTATATCGTATTGACACGCTTGAAGAAAGCGGAAACGTCCGCGAAACAAGCGAGACGCAGGTTCAAAACAACGAATATCTTTCAATTCCGGTAAAACAATATGAAACGGGAGACTATGACATAAACGATGCAAGCGTTGGAGACCTCGACGGCGACGGCGAATATGAAATAGTCGTGCGCCGCAATCCCGCCGACATGAAAACGGCAACGCGCGTTGCGTATCCGCTTCTTGAGGCGTATGAAATGGACGGTACGCACTTATGGACTATCAATATCGGTCCGAATGAAATAAATGATATTGACATAAACTTTCTCGTTTATGATTTTGACGGCGACGGAAAAGCGGAAGTCGTTATGCGCTCATACGAGGGTACGACAGACGGCGCTGGAAACACCATAGGCGACGTTGACGGCGACGGAAAAACAAATTATGAGGATTCCGAGGCTGTTTTCAACGACCGTCAGTATTTATCCGCCGGTCCTGAGTTCATATCTGTTTACGAAGGACTGACGGGCAAAGAGCTTGCCCGCACCGAATTGCTTCCCTCCCGCGAGCCTCTCACAGACTGGGGCGGCTTTAAAGAGGGAGATAACAGAAACGTTAAGCGCGCAAGCCATTATCTTTTAACAACCGCATATTTAAACGGCACAACGCCTAGCGTTGTTATGGTGCGAGGCTGCTGGAACGCAGTCGGACTTGCGGCATGGAATTTTGACGGCAAAGATTTTAAGCATTTATGGACGCTGCCCATAACAACGACAAACGAGCTTGACAATCTCTACAACGGCGGTTATCACAGCATAGCGGTTGCAGATATTGATTTTGACGGCAGGGATGAAATACTTTCAGGCTCCATGGCGGTTGACGACAACGGAAAATTTATGTACTGCACAAACGTTAAGGGCGTTAAGCTCGGTCACGGCGACGCGTTCGACGTTGCCATGATGCACCCCGATATGCCGGGGTATCTTGTGTGGTCGTGTCAGGAAAATAAAAACATTCCTGTTAATATCGGACTGCACGACGCTCGCACAGGACAGGTTCTTATGGGCTTCCCGAAGCCTAAGGATACCGGCAGAGCGCGGGCGGCCGATATAGACCCGACAAATCCCGGCTGGGAGGTTTGGGGCTCAACCGGAACCCCGCTTATGGCTCTTGACGGAACCGTACTTGCAAAAAACGACGTTGCGGACGGAGCAAACGCAGGCGGCGCGCCTGTGTCAATGAATATGAAGCTTTTCTGGGACGGCGATTTGTTAAGCGAACTATTCGACTACACTGAGGACGGCAAAACGCCGAGAATAGAAAAATGGGATTGGGAAAATAAAAAAGCCGACACAATATGGACAGCGGAGGGCTGCGCTTTAAACGGCGGAACAAAAGGTCAGCCGTGTCTTATCGCCGATATATGGGGCGACTGGCGCGACGAAATTTTAGTTCGCTCGGCGGACAGCAAAGAGCTTCGCCTGTACACAACGTCAATCCCAACGGAATACACAATTCCAACTCCAATGCACGACCCGCAGTACCGCGAGTCTGTGGCATGGCAGAATAACCATTATAATCAGCCCGCCAATACAAGCTATTATATGGGCGCGGAAACCGCGGAAGTTCCTGTGCCGGAGATATACACGATTAAGAGCGGAGAAAAAATAGTAAACCCCGTCTATGAGCAAAATCCGAATACGCACGCGACTATAAAAATTAAGACCGAAAATATCGCCGACGCGGGTCCTTCGATTATTCCTTCGAAAAACGGAGGCAAAAATAAAACGGTTGTTATGAAAATAAACAAAGCTGAAATGCTTGTTGATAATTCCAGAAGAAACCTTGACGCTAACCCATATATCTCGTCGGCAGCGTTCAGAACAATGGTTCCGCTTCGCGCTATTGCCGACGCGTTCGGGGCGGAAACTAACTGGAACGGCGATACGCAGACTGTAACGGTGAAAAGCGGTGATAAAACGCTTATTATGAAGCTCGGAAGCGCCGAGTATACAATAAACGGCGAGAAAAAATCGCTCGACGCGCCGCCCGAGCTGGTTAACGACAGAACCATGCTTCCTCTTCGCGTGGTTGCCGAAGCTATTGACAAGCAGGTTTACTGGGACGGCGAAAGACAGCTTATCGTAATCTCTGAAGACACTTCAGATGTTGAGGATAATTTGCTTGATATATGGAATTCAACACTTAATGAATCGATTAAATAAAAATATTGAGAACTATTGACTTTCCATAAAAAAATACAGGGCATTTGCCCTGTATTTTTTATGTTTATATCAAACTCCCGAAGCGGCGATAAATCCGCCGTCCACAGGAATTACCGCGCCTGTCACAAATCCGGATTCACTGCTGTCCAGAAGCCACAAGAGCGTTCCGATAAGCTCCTCGGGCTCGCCGAAGCGCCCCATCGGCGTGTGCGAAAGCACTTTATGCGAACGGTTTGTAAGCGTTCCGTCTGGGTTTCGCAGAAGCGTTTTATTTTGTATTGTTTCAAACCATCCGGGCGCGATAGCGTTAACGCGCACTCCCTCTTTTGCAAAATGCACCGCAAGCCATTCTGTGAAATTCGTTATTGCCGCCTTTGCCGCAGAATATGCGCTCACTCTCGTTATAGGGTGATACGCGCTCATGGAGGAAATGTTAATTACCGACGCGGCCGCGTTGCCCAGCATATCCGGAAGAAAAACCTGCGACGGAATCAGCGAACCTGTGAAATTCAATCGGAACACATATTCCAAATCGTCGGGAACAAGGTCGAAAAAGCATGCGCAATCTCCGTTTGCATGAGTTATATCTCCGGCATTATATATATCTTTTGTTGTATTTCCGTTCGGATGATTACCGCCCGCGCCGTTAATCAGCATATCAACTTTACCGAATGCGCCGTTCACCGCTTTTTTTGCTTTATGTACGCTGTCCGTGTTTGTAACGTCGCATTCAACTGCAATCGCATCGCCGCCGTCCGCGTTTATTTCGTCTGCAAGAGCCTGCACCTTTGAAAAAGTTCTGCCAAGAAGCGCAACCCGCATCTTCTGCTTTGCCGCGGCTCTTGCCATACACGAGCAAAGCACGCCCGCCGCTCCGGTTATAACAATAACCTTACCTTTTAATTTTTCATGTCTCATTCTCTTTTCCCCCCGCTCATCTTATCTATAGCCTCCCACAAACCATTTAAATACGCAATTCCGAGCGCGCGGTCGTATAAGCCGTAACCCGGACGCGCAGACTCGTTCCATATCATTCTCCCGTGGTCAGGGCGTATATATCCGTCAAAACCAACGTCATAATACGCTTTCATAATCTCAAACAAATCAAGAGAACCGTCCGCCGACCAATGAGCCGACTCGTGAAAATCCTTGTCTCCGAAAAATCTTATATTGCGGACATGCGCAAAGTGTATGCGTCCCATTTTGCCGTATTTGCGCACAAGCGAGGGAATATCGTTTTCTTTGTTCGCGCCAAGCGAGCCGCTGCACAGCGTGAGTCCGTTATACGGACTGTCCGCCAAAGAAAGAAGTCTGTCGAGATTCTTCTCACACGTTACAATACGCGGCAAACCGTATATATTCCACGGCGGATCGTCAGGATGAATTGCCATCTTAACATCGTATTTTTCGCACGTCGGCATAATCGCTTCAAGAAAATATCCGAGATTCTCAAAAAGCTTGTCGCCGTCAATGCTTTTGTACTGCTCCAAAATATTTTCAAGCTCAGCAAGCCGCTCCGGTTCCCATCCGGGGAGCGTGAATCCGTTTGAATTGGTGTCAACTCCTCGCACAAGCTCCGCCGGCGTTACGGCGCGCACCTTTTCATCAATATAGCAAAGAGCGTTTGAACCGTCGGACAACGGATATGCAAGGTCTGAGCGAAGCCAGTCAAACACCGGCATAAAATTATAGCATATAACCTTAACGCCCGCTTTTGCAAGCCGTTCTATACATATTTTATAATTTTCAATATAACGATCGCGCGTTGGAAGTCCAAGCTTTATATCCTCATGAACGTTCACGCTCTCAATAACCTCCAGAGAAAGCCCACTATCGTTCACGCGCTTTTTCAGCGCCATTATATCGTCTTCTTCCCACCCCTCGCCAACGGGCACGCCGAAC